>NZ_ANAH02000024.1 GCF_000335475.2 Cystobacter fuscus DSM 2262
CTGGCGCACACGAGTCGTCTGACACCCATCTTGGCTTGCGCCCCCGGTCCAAGGCCACCGTCGACGGAGACAACACCTCGCGACTCACCGCTCCCGCTCCCCGAGCACATACGCTCCATGACGCGGACCGTGCACAGCGGCGGCTCGGCTTTCGCTGCCGCACCGACTTCGCCGCGGTGCTCGACGCCCTCCGCGAGGACCGGCCTCTGCCCTTCGCGCACGACCCGTCCTACGTCTCGCCCGAGGAGCCGAGCCGGTGAGCGCACCTGCCTGGAACCTGTGGCCGAAGTGGAACCACGTCCGGGTGCCACACGCGTCCCACACCCAAAAAGCCCACCGCGCCCGTGTACACCGGCGCGCCGATTGGGTCGCCGTGGGGATGGGGCGGCTCACGTCGGTCCGAAAGGGTCATTCGCAGAGGCCGCGCGTGATCAGACTCGGAGGAACCAATTGAACTTGCACGCTGACGGCCACGGGCTTCGGGGATGAGGGGAAGGGAAGCTTCCGCACGCGGTCGAGGACGCATGCGCGGACCTCGGCGCTTTGCGTCTGGTCTTCGCCGAGACACGCGTCCGCCGTGCGGCCAGTCCTGCCCATCTTGAGCGACAGCGTGACGCGTCCTCCGAGTGAATCCGGCGGAAGCTTCGCAGCGCAGGAAGCCACCTCCTGCCGGATCTCATCCGAGACGCGGGCAACGGTCGCGGGGTCGTATCGACCGGGCACCGTCCAATAATGCTCGCCATTCTCGCAACGTCCGGGTTCCTCGACGAAGCCATCAGGCTCCCGAGCGTTGACCCATGTCGCGGGGACGTGGTCGTCTCGACCGAGGAAGACACCAAAAACGACCGGGCCCGCTGCGCCATCGGTCCAGTCGAGGACGTCGCGGACGCGATCGAGCGGCACGTCACGTTCCGCCGTGACGATCACCGCGTCAGCGTTCGGGATCATACCGCGAACGACGTGGAGATTCTTCTCATCGATGGTCGTTGCCGGGCCCTCACTGATGCCCTGGTTTGTGGCTATCGAGAAATAGATGGCCTTGTCCGTGACGGAGACAACCGGGACGATGCCGAGGCGAATCCGTTGCGGCAACGGGCTCAGCGCGACGAGCATGGACCCGTTCCCGACGACCCCGAACGGCGTCGCGAGCGCGACACGACCGATGAATGGAGCCGCCTCGTCGAGGTCGATGGGGGCCGTCTTCACGAGCGACGGCGTGAGGTTCGCCTCGAGCCGGTAGCGCCCGTCGGCCCCCGCACGAAGCCCGCAGCGCGCGTCGGAGGCTCGCTCACTCGCCTCGACTTCCGCCGCGCTGGCGACGAGATCACCGAACGTCGCCGCGTCCGGCAACTCACGTGTCCTCGCGGCGCGCGCCGTCGTCGTGGAGGCAGTCGGGCTCGCCATGGAGACCACCGGGCCGCCACCCTCCGAAGCAGGTGTCGGCATTTCTACCCGAGCTCGCTCGAGCGGTGGCGCGGACGTGCCGTGCTCGGTTCTGCATGCGAGCAACGCCGTCAGTGTCCAGGCACTGCGGGTCAAAAGGCGACGCGTCATGCGGCGCGCGCGGTCCAGGGTCGGCACATGTATCATCATGACTCAGGGCTCTACGCGAGATTGAACTCGGACCAAAGCTAGCATAAGGCGGGTTAGCGTTCGAACCCATCGAGGCGTTTCAAAACGCGTCCCGCGACAAGTTCCTCGAACGCGGGGATGGCACCGGGAGGAGGATAGCCCGCGCGACCATCGCCATCGACGCGAACGGATTGCGCCGGAAACAAAGCTACCTCATCGGGATCGTCACACAGAATGGCCAGCCGAAAACCGAGCGGCGCTGTCCACCTCGGGGAGAGCTTTTCTGCCGGCTTGCTCGGGCGCATGGCGAGCCTGGCTCTCGGGCTGGGCGTCGCCTTCGACCAGCAAAGACAGCGCTGACTCGGTCCGCCACCGCCTTGCTCGGTGCGCTTCGAGATGAGCGATACGCCCTGATCTCTCCCACTTACCGGGTGATCGGCGGGTCGACGAGGCTCTCGTAGACAGTCCGAAGTGACCAGGATAGAAGCTCCCGATGATGCCATTTCATGTCGGGATTCGCTCCATGCAGCCGAGGATGCCGCGCCTCCTGTTTGCAAGCGCTGTGGCCATCGTGGTGGGCGCCTGCACACCGTTCGCCACGACCCAGGCGGGGAAGGACTACACGGCAAACTACAACCGGGCCGTGGCAGGTGAGCAGGCCACCGACGCCTTGACACTGCGCGAGGCCTATCGAGCCTCACGCCAGTGTGGCGAAGCCGACTACGCCGTCAGGGAGCACGCTGGTGAGCAGCTGTCCACCGTGAGTGGCCCCCTGACGATGAAGGCCGCCTCCCAGCGGTGCCAGGCCCTCACCCAGCAGCTCCGTCAGAAGCCGATCCAGGGGTGCGGAACTCGCGAATTCACCGTGTTCAGCAAGATCCAGGGGGACGGAACCTGGACCCCTCCTGCTGTCCTCTTCTTCTCCAAGAGCGAAGAGAAATCGTATGTCCCGGTGGCGTGCCCCGAGGTGCCTCCGCCGCCTCCTCCTCCGGTCTCCGAGCCCGGATTCGACAAGGTCGTGGCGGCCCTGCAGGAGAAGTGCGGACCCGAGGCCCAGATCCACATCCCCGGCGAGTGGTCCCTCAGGACGAACGAGAGAGGGGTCGTCGTTCGCCGGGAACGGACGGTCGACTGCTTCGTCAAGGGCACTCGTTCGGATTGGTGGCTCGAGCCTTGATGGCAAGAGACGCGCTCCTCTCCTCCCATGGGACATCCGGGCCGGCGTGGTGGCAGGCCCCCCTCGGCGGCGTCGCACCCCGGACTTAAACACCCAGCGCGCGTCCAGCATCAGGCCGTCGATCAGCGCCGCCGGACGCAGCGACGGCGCCTGCTCGGCCGCTCGCGCGATGCAGCGCGCGTCGGCGATCGCCGCCATCCGGTTGGTGCGAGGAGCGTCGACCACCGCGCGGTAGGCGAGCGCCTCGGCCTGCGCGCGCCGCCCGAGCAGCCGCGGCCCGCGCGCACGAGCGCACCGCCTCCCACGATGAGCAGTGCCCCGAAGAGCAGGAAGCCGATGTCCCAGGCCCGCTGTCCCTCCCCCGGGTGCACGTGGTGGATGCCGAGGAGCTGATGGTCGATGAGTCCCTCCACCACGTTGAACGCGCCCCAACCGATGGACAGCGAGCCCAGGAAGGTGCGCGTCGACCAGGGCACCTCGGGGCGCTGGCCCGCGCGCCACAACATGCCCAGGCCAATCGCCGTCATCAGCCAGGTGAAGGCGTGGAACAGGCCGTCCCAGAACATGTTGATCTTCATCGGCACCAGTTCCGTGGGCGGCAGCCGCGACGAGAGCATGTTGTGCCACTGGAGGATCTGGTGCAGGAGGATTCCGTCGACGAAGCCGCCCATCCCCGTGCCGAGCAACACGCCCGCCGAGATGAGCGCTCCTTGATGCCGTGCCTCACCCGCCATGCTCCTGCCCTCTCCCTCCACTCGGCCCCCATCCCTCCTATACGCAAAAAACATTTGAGAGCTTGGACGGCGTTCGGCGTTCGAAGGCAGCGGAGATGGCTGGTCAAGTGACAATCAAAGCGGAGATCCTTGGGTCCGGTGGGAATCCCAAGACCGTGATCGACGCGAGCACGAATTCAAGTCTTCAGCGATGGCTGAGCACGCTGAAACAGACTCTGTCTGGTTCATCAGCTCCGCCAATTCTCGTGCGGCCGGGGACAAGAGGCACACCGAGTCCAGGCGTCACGGTAGAGTAGCAGGTGTGGGAGGCAACCTGTGATTTCAAACTTGAAAAGTAGAAACGCGCTCTCCGCCATCAATGCCGTCTTGGTCTTGGCGAGGAGCATGGCTCATGAGGGGAGGAGTGGTGATGTCGCCGCGGTGCTGGACGTTGCGGAGTACCTGCCGATGCTGATGCTGGAGCCCGCCGATCGAACGGAGGAATTTCGTAATCAGCTGGCCGATCTAGCTCAGCGCGACTCGGCATTCGCGCTCGCCCTCGCCCGTTTCGATTCGACAGAGTGAGCTGCACGCAGACCACGCGTTGTTCCCGGGAGTCCGTCTCGCTGGAGTGGCCCCCGCGCTCGCGTCAGGACAGCTCGTCGCCGTCCTGCGCGAGCACGTGGGGGAACTAGGGCTGGGGCGTCGCCAGGTCGGGCAGCATGGGCACGCGGCGCGCGCCGGGGCCGTTGGGCGTGGCGGCGCTGTTGTTCGTCACCCGCCGCAGCAGCGAGCGCAGCTTCGCCGCGTCCTTGCGGAGGTTGGCCGCGAAGGTCGAGGGCGCCGTCGGCTCCACGTAGAAGGTCACCGCCCCCACTGTCGCGTCCGTCACGTAGGCGCCGTGGTCCTGGAGCGCCTGCGCCACCATCTTCCCGTCCGCCGTCAGCCCCTGCGCGTTGATGTCCACGGAGGGCGGAATGGCGAAGTACGCCCCCATGGGGACGTTGCCCTTGTAGTTCCACTCGCTGTTCCAATCCTGCTCGGTGGCGGGCCAGACGTAGCCCTTCGCGGTGCCGTAGCCCTTGGAGTCGTAGCCGCTGGACCCGCCGCTGTAATAGAGCTGCGCGCGGTCCACGGCCAGGGCGATGGCGTGCTGAATCTTCCCCGTGTACTTCGGGTGCGTGGGCGTCGTCTCCCACGCGCGGATGAGGCCGCCCACCGCGGCGCCGCCGTAGGCGCGCACGCCGTTCTGCGGGCCCAGGCCGCTGCCGTAGAGGTCAATCTTGTGGTGGCGCCCCACGGTGTACGCCGTGGTCGACTGGCGCGTGGTGGCCCAGGCCTCGTCGATGTACGTCCGCGAGGGGTTGACCACGTGCATGTGCTTGTCGCTGCCGTTGGCGATGGTCGCGGTGGCGGGCACGTTGTAGGTGCCGTTGCGCGACGAGTCGTTGAAGTCCGACACCGTCGCCAACGGGTCCGTGGTGGACGCGAAGCTGATGGGGTGCGAGTACTCGTTCCAGTTGGCCCAGGCGTTGATGGTCCGGTTGTCGAACCAGGTGGCGAGGAAGTCGCGCGTCGCCGGGTCCGTGGTGCTCGCGTACACCGCTTCCTGGCCGATGGGCAGGTTCCACACCGAGTTCGAGGTGAAGGGCTGCAGTGTGGCGTCACGCGTGCCCTGCGTGTAGACCTTGAACTCGTCGAAGCGCGCGAGGTTGTCCTGGCTCGCGAGCAGGCCGACGCGGGTGGCGTACTGGTGCGAGGCGTCGTTGACGCCTCCCTTGTGCACGCCGTTGATGTACACGTCGATGCGGGTGCCGGACGTGCGCACCTCGAGCACGTCCCCCGCGACGGGCGCCTGCTCGATCTGCAGCGGGAAGTACTGCGTGTAGCCCTCGTACTTCGTGAGGAAGTACTTCCGCGCGCCGAGGTCCGTCGCCAGCTTCCAGCAGTTGCCGCGGTCGACGTGGCGGAAGGTGAGGCCGGAGAACTCGCCCAGCGCGGCCAGCGTCACCATCACCCGGACGTTCGCGCTGCCGGGCACCGTGGCGTAATGGTCCATCCAGGTGCCGTCGTCCTTGGAGAGGTACGCGCGGCCCGACATGATGCCCCAGGCGCTGCCCCAATAGGGATTCGGGGTCCACGCGTGCACGCCCTGCTCGAGGCTGTACAGGCGGGAGTCGTGGTTGGCCCGGGTGAACGAGTCATACAGGTTGGCGTCCGAGGCGCCCTGCTCCTGGGTCATCACGGGCTCCTCCCGCGTGTCGTCCAGGGGCGGCTCGCCACAAGCCGACCCCAGCCACAGCATGGGGAACAACGCCGGGAGGAGGGCGGCACGCGCCGCCCGCTGAGTGCGTCCAGAGGTGCTCTTCATCATCGCTTCTCCTTGTTGCCGCGACTGGGAACTCCAGCGCGGCCGACAAGAGTACAGGTGAAGAATGTAATTCATGAAACATCAGAATTCAATGAATTTTCAATATTCCAGCGGCTGGGGGGCCGGGGATGATGTCCGGCGATGTCGGGGTCGACGTCACCCCTCGCGCTGGCGCGGCAACACCCGAGACTGGACACCGGCTGGTCCTGTCCGCCTCAACCCCTCCCAGCACTCCACCCCTGCCGTGCCTTCATTTCGGCTGACTACTTGAGTCAGCTTCTCGCGACAACTCCGTTGACACTCACGATCGAAACCCGGTTCAGCATCGCAAGCTGGCGCGCGGGGATGAAATGGCTTGCGCCGCCTGGCTGGGTGCCGATCGCGCATTGACGCGCCTCGCGCGGCGACCGGCTCGGGTCCGAAGCCATGTCGCGCGTTCCAAGATCGCCGTCACATGAAAGCGGCTTATAACATCAAACACTTTATTCCTTTGCTGGCCCGGTCGGTGTATAATGTGCCGTCCGACCTGCCCCGGCTGCCCTGGCGACGGGCGGAAGCGCCTTGAGCGACGGTCAGGCTGGCCGGTTGCTGGCGGTGCACACAAGCGCGGCGGCTGCATGGCGCGCAACAATATGGAGGGAATGTCATGCGAAGGATCATGAACGAGATGATCAGGCGAATGGGGATTCGGCGCGGTTTCGCCCGCGCACTCGTCCGGGTGACGTGGCTGGCGGCGGGGCTGGCGCTGATCGGCATGACGGGCTCCGCCGCGCAGGCGCAAACGCTGCTCACCGCCTATGCCAAATATCCGCGCATCCGCCTGTTGCCGAGCGGTGAGCTGATCGCGTCGGTCCTCGCGTTCGACGGCGGGGTCGAGAAGGTGAAGATCTTCTCCAGCACCAACAACGGCGCTTCTTTCACCCATGTCGGCACGATCAACGACGCGAATTTCACCGCGCTCGGATCGAGCAGCCCCAGCCTGTTCTACGTGGAGCAGCAGGTGGGCACCGCGCTGCCGAAGGGGACGCTGATCCTGGGGATCGTGGTCGACAAGAAGGAATGCACTTCATGTCGCGCCAGGATCAATATCTACAAGAGCACCGACACGGGCCGGAGCTGGACCTTCCTGAGCGAAGCGGTTCGCTCCGCCACCTCCGGTGGCCTGTGGGAGCCCGATTTCTCGCTGGCCAAAGACGGGTCCATCGTGATGCATTACGCAGACGAGAGCAGCCCCTGCTGCGACCAGAAGCTGGTGCGGCGGCGCACCTCTAATGGCGTCGAGTGGGTGGGCCATAGCAATACGGTCGCCCTCGGCACATCGTCCAAGGATTATCGGCGGCCCGGCATGCCGGTGGTGTCGAAGCTGAACAACGGCAACTACCTCCTGACCTACGAGATCTGCGGCGCGGGCCACAACTGCGACCATTACTACAAGATCTCTTCCGACGGCTGGGACTATGGCGCGACCGACACCGAAGGCACACGGATGCAGGATGCGCTCGGGCGCTATTTCACCAACACGCCCGTGAACAAGGTGCTGCCGGGCGGAGCGATCCTGTGGATCGGACAGTATCTTCGGGTGCAGAATGGCAACGCCTCCAACAATAACGGGCTGACCATCTTCAAGAGCGCGAACGGCAGTCCCAACGGGCCCTGGACGGAAATTCCGGCGCCGGTCACGCTGCCCAATCCCGTCACCGACGGTTGCGAGGGCTTCACGCCGGGGCTGCAATGGGTGAATGGCGGCGCCACCCTGGTGCAGTTGCAAACCCGCGCCGAGAACGGCACCTGCAACGTCTATTTCGGCACCGGCCCCACCAACTGAGGGCGCTCACCATAACCAGGAATTCGATTCTTCCGGCGCGTCCCCCCCAGAAGGAAGCACGCATGCCCCCCACTTCGAGAACCCGGCGCCTTTCGCCCATTCCCGTGCCGTTACTGTTGCTACTCTCGAGTCTTCTCCCCGGGCTTCTTCCCATGGCGAGCGCGGCCACGGGGGATGGCTCCCCGAGCGATCCGAACATCGTGTATGTCGGACGTTGGGACAAAGGCAACGCGAGCGTCTATCGCAGCAATTGGTCGGGAGCCTACTTCCGGGTCGACTTCACCGGCACGAGCGTGAAGCTGCGGCTGGCCGCGGCTGCCCACGTCTATGTCAGCATCGACGGTGGCGCCGAAGCCAGCTACCCCGGTGCCACCGGGACGATCAACCTGACGCCCACCGCGTTGGCCTCGGGACGCCACACCCTGCGGGTCGCCAGCCGGGAGCAGGATCTCATTCAGTTCCAGGGGTTGGTGCTCGACGGCGGCGCGAGCACCCTGGCGCCCGTCCCCCGCGCGAAGCGGCTCGAGTTCATCGGAGACTCCATCACCGCGGGGTGCTGCGCATTGAGCCAGGGCGCGTTGAGTGACTACGCCTGGCTGGTGGGCGAGTTCCTCAACGCGGACCACACCCGCGTCGCCTATTCCGGCATCTGCTTGGAGAATGTCTCCTCCTGTAAGGGAGGCATCGGGATGAGCCGGCAATACTTCAAACTCCAGACGGTGGAATACCCGTCCTCTCCCGACTGGAACTTCAGCCAGTACCAGCCCGACGCGGTGGTGATCAATCTCGGCACCAATGACCAGCACTTCGGGGTCTCCGATGCCGCGTTCCAGAGCACCTACACCACGTTCCTCCAGAACGTCCGGGCCCGCAATCCCAATGCCTTCATCTTCGTGCTGCGCACCTTTGGTGGATTCAAGGTCGCGCCCACCCAGGCGGCGGTGAGCGCCCGGGTCGCCGCGGGGGACAAGAAGCTGTACTACGTGGACACGGCGGGCTGGGTGACGGTGGGCACCTCGGATTACTCCGACACCGTGCACCCCTCCAACAGTGGCCACCTGAAGATCGCCCGCTTCCTGGCGCCCTTCATTTCCAAGACCGCTCGTTGGGAGAGCCCCTTCGCGGATGACTTCAATGATGGCAACGCCACGGGCTGGCAGGCCTATGGAGGAGCCTGGTCCGTCGTCAATGGACAGCTCGCCGTCGGGGCCGATGCGGGCGCCAAGGCTCTCGCGTCCGGCTCCCTGTTCTCCAACTTCACGTACGACGCCGACATCACTCCCGGCCCGTCCGGCAACCCCGGGCTGCTGTTCCGCGCCAGCCGTCCGACCACGGGGGTGGATTCCTATCAGGGCTACTACGTGGGCATCGATGGCAACCAGGTGCGCCTGGGCAAGGCCAACAGTGGCGCGTGGACGCAGCTCGCGGTCGCGGCCCTGCCATCCATGACGGGCACGTCCCGGCACCTACGCGTCGTGGCCGTGGGCTCCTTGCTCGAGGTCTATGTCGACGACCTCGCGACCCCCAAGCTCTCGGTGACGGATGGCTCCTATGTGTCCGGTGCCATCGGCGTGCGGACCTACCAGTCCCAGGCGAGGTTCGACAACCTGTCGGTCCGCGCCTTCTCCCGCTTCGAGTCCCTGATCCAGGGCTCCTTCATACGGCATCGTAAGGCGCGGGGACGCATCGATCACAGCCTCCTCACGGCGGAGGACGCGGAGTGGAGGGTCCTCCCCGGACTGGCGAACGCCTCGGCCTTGTCGCTGGAGTCCACCAACTTCCCGGGCTACTTCCTGCGGCATCGCAACGGCGAGGTGTGGCTGGACCTCGATGATGGCTCCAGCCTGTTCAAGGCGGATGCGACCTGGTGGAGACGGGCGGGACAGGCCAACAGCGCGCTCATCTCCTTCGAGTCCTTCAACTTCCCGGGCTACTTCCTGCGTCACCGCGAGGGTCTGCTCTACTTGAATGGGCTTTCCACGAGCACGGATCGGAGCGACGCGACCTTCCGTGAGTGAGTGAGCGGCGGAGCGGTTCTTCCACCCTCCGGAAGGATTCATCCAGAATCATCCTCGCGCCCCTACTTCACGGCCTGTTCGAGCCTCGACCGCGAGGATTCCGGCGAGGGCCTTCCGTGCCTCAGAGCACGGGCGGGACGACGCCTCGCGGCAGGGTGTCCTCGCGGCCCGCGCGCACGAGCGAGCCACCTCCCACGATGAGCAGTGCCCCGAAGAGCAGGAAGCCGATGTCCCAGGCCAACTGTCCCTCTCCGGGGTGCACGTGGTGGATGCCGAGGAGCTGATGGTCGATGAGTCCCTCCACCACGTTGAACGCGCCCCAGCCGATGGACAGCGAGCCCAGGAAGGTGCGCGTCGACCAGGGCACCTCGGGGCGCTGGCCCGCGCGCCACAACAGGCCCAGGCCAATCGCCGTCATCAGCCAGGTGAAGGCGTGGAACAGGCCGTCCCAGAACATGTTGATCTTCATCGGCACCAGTTCCGTGGGCGGCAGCCGCGACGAGAGCATGTTGTGCCACTGGAGGATCTGGTGCAGGAGGATTCCGTCGACGAAGCCACCCATCCCGGTGCCGAGCAACACGCCCGCCGAGATGAGCGCGCCTTGATGCCGTGCTTCACCCGCCATGGTCTTCTCCTTGCCGCCCCGTCAGGCCCACTCGGTACAGCAGCGCGCTGAGAAAGCCGATGAGCAGGAAGGGCACGCACACCATCACCAGCGCGTCCACGAACCCGACCTCGACAATCGCGCGCCGCACCACCCGGCTGGTGGGGCAATCCGGACAGGCGGACGCGATCGTCGTCACCACGAAGCTCCCCCAGGCCGCGAGGGGAGGAAGTGAGCGCAGTCTCATGCCGCCCAAGCTAGAGCCTCCCCACTTCGAACCTCCGGCGAACTGGAGCCGAACGTCTGGGAGTGTCCAGTCGCGGGCCTACCGCCGCTCGCGCACCTTCAGGATTCGTCGGGCAGTGAGCCCCCGGTCATCCGAGACGACGATCTCATGCGTCCCCTCGGAGGGCGCCCACCACACCCGCTCGTCCGCTCGCGCCGAGGCCAGGAACTCCCCGTCCACGAACCACGCCAGCTCGCGGTCTTCCTCCGACTCGGCCTCCAGCGGCACCTCCTGTTGATCCGCCGGGAGGCCGGGAATCAACAGCGTCACCTGCCCCGCTCCGGGCGAGATGATCTGCGGAGCCCGCCGCGCGCCGCCGGGCTCGCACCCGGGCGCGAAGGCGGGAGGCTGGGGCAACAGCCGGTGCTGCTCGTCCAGCCACCGCCGGACGCTCGCCGGCCAGGAGAGGAACACCCTCATCTCGGTGCGCCGCCCGGCCCGGCACGCCGGACTCACCGCCAGCCCCGTGGCCACCTCCACCTCCACCTGCTGGTGATAGGGACAGACCGCCGTGGGCACGTGGCTGCGCTCGGCGTACACGAGCTTGCGCTGGGTACAGGCCTCGGTGGGCAGGTGGCCCGACCAGGCGCAGACCTCCACCTGGGTGAGATCCGGGGGCACGGCCAGATCGGGATCCTCGGTGCGGCCTCGGGGCGCGAGCCCCTCGAGGATGTCGAACAGCAGGGGCCCCGACGTCTCCGCCCCCACCAGGTGCACGCTGGGCGAGTTGTCGAAGTTGCCCGTCCACACCACCGCGGTGTGCCGAGGCCCGGAGCCGGCCGCCCACGCGTCGCGGTGGCCGAAGCTCGTCCCCGTCTTCCAGTGCACCTGGGAGGGCAGCCCCGTGAGCTGGCGCCGCGCCGGGAAGTCCGGTCGGTCCCTCAAGGACAGCGCGCGCCGGGTGAGCCACGCCGCCCCGCGCGAGAAGAGCTCCTGGGCCTCCCCGGGCGCGTCCTCTGCCAGCACCCTCAGGGGCCGCGCCTGGCCGTTCTCGGCGAGCGCCAGGTAGAGGCCCGCCACCTCCAGGGGCGTGAGCTCGATGCCGCCCACCGACGCGGACAGGCCGTAATGCCCCGGCTCCGGATTCAAACTCGTCACGCCCGCGAGCCGCAGCGTGCCGAGGAAGCGCTCCACCCCGAGTTGCTGCAACAACTTCACGAAGGGCAGGTTGAGCGACTGCGACAGCGCGCTCTCCAGCCGCACGAGCCCCTGGAACTTCCCATCGAAGTTGCGCGGCGCGTAGGTGCCATACGCGGCCGGGATGTCGGCCACGCGCTGCTCGGGCCCGGCCAGCCCCTCGTCGATGGCCAGGGCATAGATGAAGGGCTTGAGCGCCGAGCCGGGTGAGCGCGCCGTCGCGAAGCCCGGAATCTGTCCGCCATGCGCGGTGTCGAAGAAGTCGAGGCTGCCCACCAGGGCGACCACCTCGGCGCGCTCCCGGTCCACCACCACCGCCGCGCCGTTGTGGATGGCCTGGGCACGAAGCCCGGGAGCGGCCTCGCGCATCACCCGCTCCGTCAGCCGCTGCGAGCCCGCGTCCAACGTCGTGCGCAGCACGAGCTGTCCCGGCCGCTGGGCGCGCAACCACGCCGCCGCATGGGGCGCCTCGCGCGGAAAGGGCATGAGACGCGACGGCAGGGGCGTGGCACGCACCTCCGCCAGCACGGCCTCGGGCGTCACCCGCGCCTCGGGCGACCCGAGCGGCAGTGCCCCGGCGTCGAGCAACCGGCTCGCCACCGAGTCCCGCGCCGCCTGGAGCCGCGCCACGTTCGCCGGAGAGGGAAAACGCCGGTTGGGGTTCTGCGGCACCGCCAGGAGCGTGGCCATCTCCGCCGCGCTCAGGTGAGTGGCCCGGTGGCCGAAGTACGCCAGCGCCGCCGCCTCCACCCCTTCCATGTTGCGCCCATAGGGCACGAACTGAAGATAGGCCGAGAGGATCTCCCGCTTGGACAGCCGCAGCTCGAGCTGGGCGGCGCGCAGGGACTCGACGAGCTTGGACGAGAAGGTGCGCGGCCGGGGCTCGAGCACCCGCACCAGTTGCAGGGTCAACGTGGAGGCGCCGGACACCCGCCGCCCCCGGAGCACGTTCGTCATCGCCGCGCGCACCACCGCCAGGGGATCCACCCCGGGGTGCCACGCGAAGCGCTTGTCCTCCAGCGCCAGCAGGGCCTGGACATAGGCCGGGTCCACCTCCTCCAACACGGTGGGGACCCGCCAGCGCTCGTCCGGCGCCAGGAAGACGTGCGCCACCGTGCCGTCCCGGTACTCCACCACCACCGAGTGCTGCTCGAGGAGGCGCTCGGGCAGCGGCACCCACCACGCCGCGGCGAGCGCGGCGAGCAGGAGGGACAGCACGGCGAGAGCCCCCTGGAGGGCCCTCTTCCTGGAGGGACGCGGAGCCATCAGAGCAGGAAGTCCGCCCAGGGTCCGGAGATGAGCACCGAGCCACCCGCCTCGCGCGCCCAGATGCGGGGGTCGTACATCGCCTCCGCCTCCACGGGGGGCAGCGTGAACGCACCGGACGTCACGGCGCGCACCGCGTACACCACCGTCTTCGACTCGCCCGCGTTGAGCGCGCCGAACACCTCCACGCGGTCATCCCGGAGGTTCACGTAGTCCGCGGCCCACTGGTTGTCCGCGGAGGCCCACTCCACCGAGCCTCCCCGTCCCAGCCGCGCGTTCTCGATCTCCCAGCCCGCGGGCAGCCGGTCCACCAGGGCGATGTTCTGGATGCGCTCGCCCGAGTTGTTCTTGATGATCACCTCCACGTAGACGAGGTCCGCCAGGTTCATCTGGCCGCCCTTCACGTCGAGCACGTTGCCCTCGAGGTTGCGGTACTGGCGCGTCAGGGAGAGCCCCTGGCCCCCGGTGCGGTACACGCCGTCCGCGCGCACGCCGTCGCTGGCGAGCACCAGGTACAGCTTGCCCTCGCCCTTCTCCGGGACCTTGAGCGTGAGGCCCTTGCGCTCGCTCGCGCGCACCAGCGCCCACGTCCGGTCGCTCGCGCGCTGCTTCGTGCCCACCTGGGGCGCCAGCTCCTTGCCCTCCGCGGTGAGCACCGGCGGCGAGAACGAGGAGGCCGCGCCCGCCACGCGCTTGCCCAGGCCGGTGATGCCCCAGACCAGCTCCTGCGTGGTGTAGTACTCGCTGCGCTCGTGCTGGAGCGCCTCGGCCACGCGCTGCGCGAGCGGCTCGCCGGCGGCGTCATTGCCGAACAGATCCTGGAACGTGCTCAGCATGAGGCCGCGCCGACGCCGGTCCGAGTAGAAGGACCAGGAGTTCCACCGCTCCTCGGTCACGGCCGAGACGTCGGGGTTGCGCAGGTCCTTCTCGTAGCGGCGATCTCCGGCCAGGTACAGCGCGGCCTTGAGGAGGTAGTCCTGCTCGGCGCGCTGGTTGGCGCTGTAGAACTTCCGGCTGCCCAGCTCGTCGATGAGCTTCTGCACGCGCGCCTTCTGGCCCTTGCCCGCGAGCGCCAGCACGTATTGCACGTAGGCCTCCGAGCCGTCGTCGTAGCCGTAGTGGTTGAGCCGCTCGGGGTGCTTGGCGGCTTCCGTCATCCACTTGATCGCGTCATCGAGCCGGTCCTGCGGCACCTCGTACTTGCGCTTCTGCGCGTCCAGCAGCATGTGCGTGGCGTAGGCCGTGCCCCAGGCGACGGGCTCGGACTGGCCCGGCCAGTAGGCGAAGCCACCCGAGGACGTCTGCATGGAGAAGACGCGCCGGATGCCCGAGAGCACCATGTCCTCCACCTTGGCGTTGGCCGTGAGGCTCGGATCCACGCTGTCGACGAACTCGGAGACATAGAGCAGCGGCCGGGTGGAGGACGTCGTCTGCTCGATGCAGCCGTAGGGGTAGCGCACGAGATAGGACAGGTGCTGGAAGGACTGGGCGTAGGGGTTGGTGGTCACCCAGAACGAGGAGCGCTCGCTCGTGGGCAGCCAGCCCTGGAGCAGGGGCGCCAGGTCCAACGTGCCCGCCGCCAGTTCAATGCGCTGCACCTTGCGCTCGCGAGGACCCGAGGGGAGGAAGGGTACGTCGAGCTGCTCGAACGAGGTATGCCCCCCGCCCTCGGCCGTCACCTTGAGGCGCGCGGCGCCCACCGCCTGCACCGCCTTGCCCTGGAAGACGAACGTGCCCGCCTTGCCGTTCTCCAGCCGCATCCGGCCCTCGCTCTTGCCGAGCAGTTGCAGGGGCGAGGCCTGCGCGCCGGCGGGCATGGCCATGCCGGGCACCGGGAGGTTCTCCGCGGACAGGGACACCTTCACGTCCTGCGCCTTGCCGGACAGGTTGGTGACGAAGACGGGGATTTGAATCTCGTCGCCCTGGCTGAGGAAGCGCGGCAGCGTGGTCTGGAGCACGAGCGGATCGCGCACGAGCACCTGCTTGCTGGCGTGGCCGATGCGCTTGGGGCCGCTCGTCACCACCATGACGCGCACCGCGCCGCGGTACTGGGGCAGCTGGAAGGGGACGCGCAGCTTGCCGGAGGCCGGCACCGGCAGCACGCCACTCCACAGGGCCACGGGCTTGACGGGCTGCACCCGGCCCGAGGCGCCTCCGTCACCGTCACCGCCCGTGGAGCGGCTGGCGCCCGCGGGAGGGATGAGCAGCGTCCATCCGAGCGTCTCGTAGGTCTGCACGCCCAGGGCGCGCTTCTTGAACAGCTCGGTGATCGGATCCGGGCTCTCGAAGCGCGTGAGCGAGAGGATGCCCTCGTCCACCACCGCCACGGTGGCGAAGGTGTTCGGCTCCACCGCGCCCAGCTCCAGCTCCACCGGCAGGGAGTCGTTGGAGCGCACCTCGCCGGGGACCTTCAGGGTGACGGCCTGGGTGTAGTCCACCGGCGTCACCTTCACGCTGGCCACACCGAAGGCGCGGTCCGGCATGAAGGCCTGGGCGGACTCCAGATGGGGGTCCTTCACCAGGAAGGCGCTGACGTACACGTTGGGCGCGAAGGCCGAGGGCGTGAAGCTCCACGTCGCCTCGCCCGGCTCCACGGCCTTCCACTCGGCGGCCTGCACGCCGTCGGTCTCGGCGGTGAAGAGGATGCGGCCGCGGTAGGGCACCTTCACCTTCACGGCGAGCGCCTCGCCCACCTTGGCGGCGGCGGGCAGCTCCAGCACGAGCGAGGTGGGCCGGGCCGGACGCGGCGTCTGATCCACCCGCGAGGCCCCACCCCACCAGGCGTAGCGGCCCTGGCCCTCCAGTTGGAGATCCGTCTGCGCGGCGCCGGAGCGCACCCGCACCACGTAGCCCGCGGAGTCCGTGGAGGGCGTCACCTGGACGGTGAACTTGCCGCCCTCGGGCTTCACGGTGGCGCGGCCCTCGCGCACGGCGCGCAGGTGGCGCTGGTAGCGCTCCTCACCCGACTCCTCGTCGTAGAAGTAGCCGTACTCCTCGTCCAGCCGCAGGTACTCCACCTCGAGCGGCTTGATCTGCTGGCCATACGGCGCGCCCTGCCAGTCCACCACCACGCCGGAGACGCTGAAGGGCTGACCGGCGCGCACCTTCTGCACGTTGGCCTGGAGGCCCACGTAGTAGGCCTCGGGATGCACGGGCACGCTGGCCGAGCCCACCGTGGAGCGGCCACTGCCGGCCTCGAAGACGCTCGCCAGGGCCACCAACTGCGCGGGGCCCTTGAAGCCGCCCACGGACTGCTGCGCCGGGCAGCGCACGAGCACCTGGCCCTTGTCATCCAGCTCGCCCTTCACCTGCCCGAGCACGCTGCCCTTGGCCTCGGACTCCTCCGGGCGCCACACGCCATAGGCGTACTGGCCGTTCTCCTTGGGGCGGAAGACGGACGGCTCCAGGCGGCACGTCACCTCCACGGGGCTGCCCTCGGCCGAGCCACCGAAGAGGTAGGCGGCCTGAACCGTCACCGGCACCTCCTGGCCCTGCACGTACCCGGGCTTGTCCGCCTGGGCCGTCACCTTCATGCGCTCGGGGACGAACTCCTCCACGTTGAGGCCGTAGGTGGCCACCTGCTTGTCGCCCACGCTGAGCACCACGCGGTAGGCGCCCGTGTCCTGGTAGGCCTCGAAGGGCACGTCCAGCGACACCAGGCCCGCCTCGTTCGTCTTGAGCGTCAGCTTGCGCAAGTCGCGCTCGCGCGGGTCCACCACCTTGAGCTCCACGGGCACGCCCGCTGGCGGCGCCACGTCCTCCTGGGTGCGCAGCAGCGCGACGACGTGGGCGGTGTCACCCGGGCGGTACACGCCCCGGTCCGAGTACAGCGCGGCGCGGTAGGGCTGCTGCGCGCGGTACGGCTCGCCCTGCACGTCCGAGTTGGCGATGTCCGTCTGGAGCTCGCTGTACTTGAGGTAGGTGAACTCCTCGCCCTTGCGCGCGAACAGGGCGAAGGGCTCGGCGGTGTCCACGGTGTCCACCGGCACCGAGAGCTTGCAGCCCTCCGCGCCTCCGGTGGTGCAGCGGGCCACGACCTGGCCGCTCTTCTTCACGAGCGACACCTCGACGCCCGACAGCGGCTCGGTGTTCTCCATGCCCAGCGCCCACGCCCACACTTCCTCCTTGGCGTTGGAACCCTTGGGGGCCAGGCCGCGCTTGGCCACGAGGCTCAGGTCCGTGAGGAGGATGCGGGAGGCGGCCGACTTGGCGCCGCCCTGGGCGGTGATCTCCACGAGCCCGCGGGTGGTGGCGGGCACGAGCGAGCCCACGTCCAGCCAGGTGGTGGCCAGGCTGTCCTGGGGGCCCTGCACGGGCAGCGACTTGCGCGCGATGATGTTGGAGGTGCGCTCGTTGGCGGCCTCGCGCTCGTCATCGCTCATCCAGAAGAGGAGGTTTTCCTGGGGGACGTGGCGCACCACGAGCTCCACCGCGTCCAGGTTGAGGTGGTTGAGGGGGAGGTTGCGCCAGGCGGAGCGCGGCAGGTAGCGGCCGGTGGAGCCGAAGCTCAACTGGGCGCTGCGCGCGGAGATGGAGAAGGACTTCTCGTAGGTGGACAGCAACGTGCCGCCCGCGTTCGAGGTGGCGCCCGCGTCGATCGTCATCGCGTAGGTGCCGCGCTTGAAGTCGCCGAGGATGCGGAAGCCCCAGCGCGAGGCAGACACGGAGAAGGCCACGGGCGGACTGAAATGGATGGTGTCCGCGGCCGAGTCCTCGTCGAGGCTGCAACGGTCGCCCGTGTTGCCGTAGTAGTAGTACTCCTCCTCGCCCTCCTCCTCGCTGGGCGCATCCTCGCCGGCGCGCTCGCGGCAGCGCACCTCGATGTAGTGCCCGGTGGTGCCCTCCTGGACATAGGCGCTGGTGATGTCCAGGCGCTTGCCCACGTGCAGCGAGAACGAGCCGGAGCCCGCGGCGGCCGGAGCGCTCTTGGAGCCCGAGGGCAACAGGCCCGCCTTGAGGGAGAAGCCCACCTCGGCGCCGGGGCGGAGGCTCGCGCCGCCGAGGGTGGCGGTGACGGTGTGGGGGTTGTTGGGCTGGGAGCGCAGCTTCACGTCGGACAGGGCCTTGCCGTCCACGGAGAAGGAGGCGAGGCGGCGCACGTTGTTCACGTCCACGGGACCGGAGAAGACGAGGTCCACCTCCACCTTGCCCTTGCGCGCATCCACCTGCCGGGGCGCCAGGCGCAGGAAGGCGAAGGCGGGCGTGGTGAAGGTGCGGCTCCACTTCCCGGAGGCGGAGGGCTTGAGGACGGTGCCGTCCTGCAGCTCCAGCGCGTCGAGCGAGACGGTATAGGAGGTGTTGAAGGCGAGCGGCTTCTGGGGGGTGAAGACGAGCGTGGAGGGGCCCTTGAAGCTGAGCAGGCCGGGCACGCTGGGCTCGACGGTGACGACGGTGCCCTTGCGGACCTCCTGGTCATCGGGCCGCACGGCGCGGGGGAATTCGATCACCACCTCGCGCGGCAGCATGCCCTGGGGGCCGAGCTCATAGAGGGTGGGCAGGAGGGACTGCGCGGTGGGCGCGGGGCTGGACGGGGAGGCCGGGCCCGGAGCTCCGGGAGTGGGGCTCGTCGTGGAGGGGGGCGGGGCCTGGGGCTCGTCCTTCTTGCAGGCGGAGAGCGTGCTCACGAGCAGCGCCGCCAGCAACCAGCGCGAGCTGCCCGCGCGGGGTGGAAGAGGCTTGGGGACGGACTGCGGATTCATGGTTTCTCCGAGAGGGGTGCGGCGAGTGATTCACGCGGCATGCCAGGGGGGCCGCGTGGGGGGAGCTGAGAGGAATGGAAGGGAAGAACCGGGGCCCGAGCGCGTCCCCAGCGCGGCCGAGCGCCCACACGGTGGCCAGCGAGCCACGGACACATCCGGAAGCCAGGCTGGACGGGTGAGACCTGTGGGCAACCCTAGGAGGGCATCCGGGCGGCGGTCAATGACGCCCCCTGGCGCCACCCCACGGCCCGCGGCGCGGTGGGGCCCGGCTCCAAGGACCGCGCGGCCCGCCGGAGGGCCTGGGGAGGTTGTCCGAACAGCCGGATGAAGACCCGGCGCATCCGCTCCGGATCCGAGAAGCCAGCATCGACCTGTCCCATGCCGTCCTCGACGAGACCTATCTGGCGGCGATCCGCCGGCTGGCCTCCACGGCGCGCGATGTCACGTCCGTGTGCTCGGGCTCGTTGATCCTCGGCGCCGCGGGGCCGCTCGAGGGGCGGCGCGCGGCCTGCCACTGGCTCATGCGCGAGAGCCTGACCCTCTTCGGCGCCATCCCGGATCCGGGCCGCGTGGTGCGCGACGGCAACATCCTGACGGGCGGCGGGGTGACGGCGGGAATCGACTTCGCGCTGACGCTCGCGGCGGAGCTGGCCGGGCAGGCCGTCGCACAGACGCTCCAGGTCGGCGTGGAAGACGCGCCCGAGCCGCCCTTCAACGCCGGGCGGCCCGAGACGGCGCCCGCGGAGTGCGTGGCCTTCGTGCGGAGCATGGAGCCGCCCGAGCACCGTGCCTGGCTCCAGCGCGCGGCGGAGAGACTCCACCCAGGCCCGTCCCGCCTGAAGCGAGTTAAGGTGCGCGGCCCATGTCCCTGCCCATCCGGCTGGTGTTGATGCGCCCGCGCAACGCGGAGAACCTGGGGGCCGCCGCGCGGGCCCTGAAGAACTGCGGCCTGGCCGAGTGGACCTGGGTGAACCCCGAGGCGGAGGACCTCGCCCCCGCACGCCGGCTCGCCGTGCACGCCGAGGACGTGCTGGAGGGCTCGGGCCGAGCGGACTCGCTCGACGCGGCGGTGGCGGACTGCGTGTGGGTGGTGGGCACCAGCTCGCGCAAGGTGGAGGGCAAGCGGCGCCTGTCCCCGCGCGCCGTGGGCGAGGAGCTGGTGCGGCGCGCCGCCCAGGGCCCCGTGGCGCTCGTCTTCGGGGACGAGCGCAGTGGCCTCACCAACGCCGAGGTCGAGCGCTGTCACGATCTGTCCGCCGTGCCCACCGCGCCCGAGCAGCCCTCCATCAACCTCGCCCAGGCGGTGCTGCTCTACGCCTACGAAATCCGCATGGCCAGCCTCGCGGCCGCGCCGCCGCCGCCCGCGCCCCTGCCCGTGGCCGCCACGGACACCGAGCTGACCCAGGTGGAGTCCGCCCTGGAGGCGGCGCTCGTCTCCGGCGGCTTCCTCGTGGACGCGCACACCCGGGGCCGCCCCGCCCTGCGCGAGCTGTTCGCGCCCCTGCGCCGCTCCCGCCTCACTCATAAGGAGGCACGGCTGTGGCTCGCCGCCCTGCACACCCTGACCAAGCGGCTGCGATAGCCCAGGCGGCCAGCCATCCGCCGTGAGGCCCCCTCCCCCACCCTCCGGAGGGAGGTGCCCGAAAGGAGCGCTCCACCCGGCGCGGTCCCCGCTTCCGCCCGCGTCCCTACATTGAGGGGACATTCCATCGCGGAAAGGAGCGAACCATGAGTCACCAGCCCGATGAACGAAGGGCCGTGAGGAACGGACCCCAGGACGCCACGGAGAACGCCCCCTCGAAGGACGCGGCCTCGCGGGGTGACCACGCGCGCACGCCCCAGTCCGCGGAGGGACTCGACGGCGAGGAGCGCCAGGTGCCCCAGGGCGAGCCGGGCCCCACGCCGGGCTCGGCCGAGGGTGAGGACTTCGACGAGGAGTAGTCCTCGCGGCACCGAGGCGCCGCCGCTACAGTGGCCCGCTCGCCATGTCCCGAAAACCCCCGCCCCGCCGCACCGCGCCGTCCCTCGCCAAGAACGCCAACCCGGGGCGCTGGGAGGGCAAGGCCAAGCCGGACTGGCTCTCCCGGGCCATCGCCCGCGCGGGGGTGATGCCCCAGGACGAGGCCCAGGAGGCCATCCAGGCCGGCCGGGTGACGGTGAACGGCCGGGTCGTCAAACAGCCCCTGGCCCCCGTGCCCCCCGGAGCGACGGTGCGCGTGGACGGCGCGGCCCTGCCCACGGCGGCGCCCACCCGGGTGCTCGCCTTCCACAAGCCCGCGGAGTTGCTCACCTCCACCGTGGGCCAGCACCGCGTGGGCACCGTCTACGAGGTGCTCCTGCCCCAACTGCCGCCGGACCTGGCCCGCTTCACCTGGCACGCGGTGGGGCGGCTGGACCGGGGCACCACGGGCCTCTTGCTCTTCACCAATGACGAGAAGCTCGTGGCGCACGTGACGTCCCCCGACACCCGCCTGCCCAAGCGCTACGTGGCCACCGTCTTCAGCGAGGCGGACGAGGAGAAGGTGGAGCCGCTGCGCCAGGGCCTGAAGCTGGAGGATGGGCCGGTGCGCCCGGCGACGGTGAAGCTGCGCGACGCGCACACGGTGGAGGTGACCGTCACCGAGGGCCGCAACCACCAGGTCAAGCGGATGCTCGGCGCGGTGGGACTGCCCGTGCGCGCCCTTCACCGCGAGGCGGTGGGCGGCGTGCAACTGGACGTGGCCGAGAGCGGCTACCGGCTGCTCACCGACGCGGAAATCGCCGAGGGCCTGCGCTACCCGCCTCCCGACGCCCCGGGGTAGGACACGGGCCCCCGCCACCCCGCCCGTCCCCTGGACGGCCCCCGGCGCCCGGGTGGGGAGGCCGAAGTTTTCCCGTCACCGGGCCGTTACACCCCCCGATGTAGGCATCCCGCCTCCAGCAGCTACCTGGCCCTGGGGGGCTTCCCCTCGGGCCCGAGAGGGAGTAGACGGCTGCCCGGCTCCATGCCGAATTGGCTGGAAACTCAAAGCTTCGGGAAGTAAGGGCGCCCCCTGCCCTGTTCCCGCTGGACTTTCAATCAGCACAAGAAGAAGGACCGACTCACGTGGCCTCCCAAGTTCCCATCGAAAAGGTTCGCAACATCGGTATCTCCGCCCACATCGACTCGGGCAAGACGACGCTCTCCGAGCGCATCCTCTTCTACACGGGCCGCATCCACGAGATTCACGAGGTTCGTGGCAAGGACGGCGTGGGCGCGAAGATGGACTCGATGGACCTGGAGCGTGAGAAGGGCATCACGATCCAGTCCGCCGCCACCTACGCCATGTGGGGCGAGTACAACATCAACCTGATCGACACCCCGGGACACGTCGACTTCACCATCGAGGTGGAGCGCGCCCTGCGTGTGCTCGACGGCGCCATCCTGGTGCTCTGCTCGGTGTCCGGCGTGCAGTCCCAGTCCATCACGGTGGACCGGCAGATGAAGCGCTACAAGGTTCCGCGCATCGCGTTCGTCAACAAGATGGACCGCGCGGGTGCCAACTATCAGCGCGTGGCCGCTCAGCTGAAGGAGAAGCTGAACCACCACCCGGTGCGCCTGCAGCTGCCCATCGGCGCCGAGGAGAAATTTCACGGCCTCATCGACCTCATCCAGATGAAGGCGTTCTACTTCGACGGTGAGTCCGGCGAGAACATCCGTGAGGAGGAGATCCCCGCCGAGCTGCTCGAGCAGGCCAAGGCGGACCGCCAGGAGATGATCGAGAAGGTCGCCGAGGTCGACGACGCGCTCGGTGAGCTCTTCCTGTCCGACAGCGCCATCACCAACGAGCAGATCAGCGCCGCGGTGCGCCGCGCCACCATCGCCCTGAAGATGACGCCGGTCATGTGCGGCTCGGCCTACAAGAACAAGGGCGTGCAACTGCTGCTCAACGCCATCTGCGCCTACCTGCCCAACCCCGCCGAGGTCACCAACGAGGCGCTGGACCAGAAGAACAACGAGGCGAAGGTCATCCTCGAGTCCAACGCGGACAAGCCGTTCGTGGGTCTGGCGTTCAAGCTGGAAGATGGCCGCTACGGTCAGCTGACCTACATGCGCGTCTACCAGGGCAAGGTGAGCAAGGGCGACTTCATCTTCAACCAGGCCAACCAGAAGAAGGTCAAGGTCCCGCGCATCGTTCGCATGCACTCGAACGAGATGAACGACATCAACGAGGGCTACGCCGGCGACATCATCGCCCTGTTCGGCGTGGAGTGCGCCTCGGGCGACACGTTCACCGACGGCACCGTGCAGTACACGATGACGTCCATGTTCGTGCCGGACGCGGTCATCTCGCTCGCCGTCTCCCCCAAGAGCCGCGACGCCCAGGCCAACTTCTCCAAGGCCCTCAACCGCTTCACCAAGGAAGACCCTACCTTCCGCGTGAACCGCGACGAGGAGTCCGGTCAGACCATCATCCGCGGCATGGGTGAGCTGCACCTGGAGATCTACATCGAGCGCATGAAGCGCGAGTACAACTGCGAGGTGGTGGCCGGTAAGCCCCAGGTGGCCTACCGCGAGACCATCTCCCAGAAGGGCGAGTTCGCCTACACGCACAAGAAGCAGACCGGTGGTTCGGGTCAGTTCGCGCGCGTGTGCGGCTACGTCGAGCCCCTGCCCTCCGACGCGGTGCAGCAGTACGAGTTCGTGGATGACGTCGTGGGCGGTTCCATCCCCCGCGAGTTCATCCCCGCGTGCGACAAGGGCTTCGCCGAGGCGGTGAAGAAGGGCTCGCTCATCGGCTTCCCCGTCGTGGGCATCCGCGTCGTCATCAACGACGGCGCGTTCCACGCGGTGGACTCGTCCGAAATGGCGTTCAAGACCGCCGCCATCATGGGCTTCCGCGAGGGTTACGCGGCCGCCAAGCCCATCATCCTCGAGCCGATGATGAAGGTGGAAGTCAGCGCGCCCGAGGACTTCCAGGGCTCGGTGGTCGGTCAGATCAACCAGCGCCGTGGCACCATCCTCGAGTCCGGTACGGCCGAGGGCTACGTGACGGTGGTGGCCGAGGTGCCGCTGAACACCATGTTCGGCTACTCCACGGACCTGCGCTCCGCCACCCAGGGCAAGGGCGAGTACACGATGGAGTTCTCCAAGTACACGCCGGTGCCCCGCAACGAGGCCGAGGCCCTCATGGCCGCGTACAAGGAAAAGCTGGCGGCCGAGCAGGCCGCGCGCAAGTAATACTCCGCGCGCCATGGCCTGACAGATCAGGCTGTTGAAGGAAGGCGCCTCCCCCGGAGGCGCCTTCTTTGTTTTTTCCCGGGTCCGGCGGGCGCACCGCCTGGTTCGCCCGGACCCTCCGGGGACATTCCCCCCATTCTCGAGAATCCATGACTTTCGAAGACCTGAAGCTCGCCGAACCCCTGCTGCGCGCCGTGAAGGAAGAGGGCTACAGCACGCCCACCCCCATCCAGCAGCAGGCCATCCCCTACGTGCTCGAGGGCAAGGACGTCCTCGGCTGCGCGCAGACGGGCACTGGCAAGACGGCGGCGTTCACCCTCCCCATCCTCCAGCGGCTCTCCGTGGGCCGCCCCCCTCCGCCCGCGCGGGGCCGTCCCATCCGCGCGCTCGTGCTCAGCCCCACGCGTGAGCTCGCCGCGCAGATTGGCGACAGCGTGCGCGCCTACGGCCGCTACACCGGCCTCAACTCCGCCGTCATCTTCGGCGGCGTGGGCCAGAACGCCCAGGAGCAGACGCTCCGCCAGGGCGTGGACATCCTCGTGGCCACCCCCGGCCGCCTGCTGGATCTCATGAACCAGGGCTTCGTGTCCTACAAGGCGCTCGAGGTGTTCGTCCTCGACGAGGCGGACCGGATGCTCGACATGGGCTTCATCCATGACGTCAAGCGCGTCATCGCCGCGCTGCCCCGGCCCCGCCAGACGCTGTTCTTCTCGGCCACCATGCCCCCGGAGATCCAGGGCCTGGCCAACAGCATCCTGGTCAAGCCCGTGCGCGTGGAGGTGGCCCCGGTGTCCACCACGGCGGAGACCATCGATCAGCGGCTGTACTTCGTGGAGAAGGAGCAGAAGCGCGGCCTGCTCGTGCACCTGCTCAACAGCGATCAGGGCATTCAGCGCGCGCTCGTCTTCACGCGCACCAAGCACGGCGCCAACCGCGTCGCGCGGCACCTGGAGTCCGCGGGCATCGGCGCCGAGCCCATCCACGGCAACAAGAGCCAGAACGCGCGCGAGCGGGCGCTGGCGGCCTTCAAGTCCGGCGCGTGCCGGGTGCTGGTGGCCACGGACATCGCCGCGCGGGGCATCGACATCGACGGGATTTCGCACGTCATCAACTTCGATCTGCCCAACATCCCCGAGACGTACGTGCACCGCATCGGCCGCACGGGCCGCGCGGGCGCCGCGGGCATCGCCCTGTCCTTCTGCGACACCGAGGAGCGCGCGTACCTCAAGGACATCGAGCGCACCATCCGCCGGCGCGTGCCGGTGGTGGAGGCCGGGGTGCACCGCTCCGCCCTGGTGTCCCCGCCCGAGTCGGACGAGCGTCCGCCCCGGCGCGACTCCCCTCCCCGCCAGCAGGCCCGGCCCGTGTCGTCGGGAGGCGGCTCGCGCCCCAACAGCCCCCCCCGGGGTGAGCGCGGCGCGGACAACCGCAATGGCGGCGGCCGGGGTGGTGGCCGCCGGGGTGGACGAGGCGGCGGTGGCGGCGGTGGCCGGAGCCAGGAGACGCGTTCTCCTCTCCGCAACGACCGGCCCCAGCAGGCCCAGCCGGAGCAGCGTCCCGCCGCGCCTTCCGCCACTTCTCAGAGGCCACGCCCCTCCAAGTGGTTGTAGAAGCACCCGCGACGAGAACCCCTCTCTGCACCCGAGACACCCGTGACCCTGCTCCGCGCCGCCGACGTCCAACTGTCCTTCGGCAGCCGTACCGTCTTCGAGGGGCTGACCTTCACCATCGAGGAGGGTGAGCGGGTGGGCCTCGTCGGGGTGAACGGCTCCGGCAAGTCCTCGCTGATGAAGATATTGGCGGGGGCGGCGCGGGCGGACGCGGGGGAGCTGCAGCTGCGCCGCGGCTCACGCGTCACCTACCTGCCGCAGGAGCCCGAGTTCGCCCCGGGCGCCACGGTGGCCTCGGAGCTGAGCGTGGCCCAGGGGCCGCTGAAGGAGGCCCTGGCCGCCCAGGCCGAGCTCACCCGGCGCCTGGAGTCCGCGCCCACCGAGGCGCACGAGAAGTTGATGGAGCAGCTCGCCGCGGTGTCCGATCGCATCGAGCAGCTGGGCGGCTGGGACACGGAGCACCACGCCAAGACGCTGCTGGACCGGCTCGGCGTGAAGGAGTGGGACCGGCCGGTGGCGGAGCTGTCCGGCGGCCTGCGCAAGCGCGTGGCCATTGCCCGGGCGCTGCTCACCCGGCCGGACCTGCTGATGCTGGACGAGCCCACCAACCACCTGGACGCGGACACGGTGGACTGGCTCGAGGACGAGCTGGACAAGCTGCCCGGCGCCCTGCTGCTGGTGACGCACGACCGCTACTTCCTCGACGGGCTGGTGGATCGCATCGTGGAGATCCAACCCGGCGCGGGCCTCACCTCGTACCCGGGCAACTACGAAGCGTACGTGGAGCAGAAGCTGGTGGCGCAGGAGCAGGCGGGCCTGGCGCAGCACAAGCGCGAGCGGTGGATCGCCCAGGAAGTGGCGTGGTTGCGCAAGGGCCCCGAGGCACGGCGCACCAAGAGCAAGGCGCGCATCGAGCGGGCGCGCAAGCTGATGGAGGAGAAGGGCTTCCAGCGGCCCAAGGTGGCGGGCCTGCAGGTGATGCAGGCGCCCCGGCTGGGACACACCGTCATCGAGGCCGAGGGCGTGCAGAAGTCCTACGGCGAGCGCAACGTGCTGCGGGGCGTGAACCTGCTTTTGCAGCGCGGCGAGCGCGTGGGGCTCGTGGGGCCCAACGGCGTGGGCAAGACGACCTTCCTCCGGGTGCTGCTCGGCGAGCTGCCGCCGGACGCGGGCAAGGTGGTCATCGGGAAGAACACGAAGGTGGCGTACTACGATCAGACGCGCGCCTCGTTGGATCCCGAGCAGACGGTGTACGAGGCGGCCTCGCCGCGTGGGGATGACTGGGTGGAGCTGGGAGACCAGCGCGTGGCGCTGCGCGACTACCTGGATGATCTGCTCTTCCCGGTGCCCATGCAGCGCATGAAGGTGAAGGCGCTGTCGGGAGGCGAGCGCAACCGGCTGCTGCTCGCGCGGCTGTTCCTGGAAGGCGCCAACGTGCTGGTGCTGGACGAGCCGACGAACGACCTGGACATCGTCACGCTCAACATCCTCGAGGGGCTGCTGCTCAACTTCACCGGCAGCGTGCTGCTGGTGACGCACGACCGGTACTTCCTCGACAAGGTGGCCACCTCCATCCTCGCCTTCGAGGGCGAGGGGAAGGTGACGCGCTACGAGGGCAACTTCGGGATGTACCGGCGGCTCAAGGAGCAGCAGCAGGCGAAGCTGGCCGCCGCGGCGTCCGCCCCCGCCGCGAAGAAGTCCGAGCCCGTCGCGACGGCGGAGCCGAAGCAGGCGCGCAAGCCGGGGAAGCTCTCGTACAAGGAGCAGCGCGAGCTGGACGGGATGGAGGCGGCCATCGAGGCGGCCGAGACGCGCAAGAGCGCGCTGGAGGCACAGCTCCTGGATCCGGCCGTCTACTCGAGCGCGACGAAGGCGGCCGGGGTGCAGAAGGAGCTGGAGGCCACGGCGGCCGAGGTGGATCGCCTCTACGGCCGCTGGCAGGCGCTGCAGGACATGGCCGCGGGCGGCTGAGCTCGGTGCAGCGCGGGGACTTCAGGATACGCTCCCGCTCTCGGATGATCTCCAGGATCGTTGCCTCCGTCTCCCGAGTTTTCTCGACGAGATGGAGAGGGAGCAGAGGATGACTGCCTAGTGGCAACAGGGTCGTAAGCAGTACCGTGTTGGTCCATTGGGGCTTACTCACGCGCTGGCCCTGTACCAGAAGTGAAGCGGAGTGCCTGGACGAGTTGATGGGATGGCGGTTAGAGCAGGGGTGAGCCGTAAGGGCCTACATGGCCAGAGTAACCGGCACGACACATGGCCCGATTGTCAACCCGCAGCGATACTCCTCTTATCCTCCTCCGCAGCAGTCCTCCGACAGCAGGAGGGAAATAACCCGCAAAGCTATGGCGAGAGATGAACCTAGGGGTCAAACGGCGAAAATCCTTCCCGCCCCTCTAAACGTAGGACCAGATACGACATTGCCCAGTAATTAGAGAGACGGGACACTCAAGTAGGTCGATTCATCAACAAACCATGTGTCGGCAAACCGCCAGAACAACTCTCACTACGCACTCGTGTCCACCAACGCTCTGCACTCAAGAGGTACTCACGTGTCCGACAACAACAGCACCCCTAACTTCAGTTTTCCGCAAGGGCTTCTAGAAGCACGAGAGCAAGGACGCCTCATTCCATTCATTGGTGCAGGAGTGTCAATGGCGGTGCAGGGCCCAAACGGTCGACTGTTCCCCAACTGGAAAGAGTTGCTCCTAGCAGCAGCAACCAAACTCGAAGCCGAATCATTAAAAAATGAAGCCACCCTTGTGCGAGCCAATCTTGGAATCACGCCTCCCAATTACCTAGAAGCAGCCGGATTTGCACGAAAATTCTTAAAATCACATTGGGCAGCATTTCTTCAAGAAGAACTCGACCCTGATTTCGAATCAGTCAAATCAGACAGCTTGGAGCTTGCGCGTTCGATTTGGAATCTAGGCTCTAATTTCATCATAACAACAAACTACGATCGCGTCCTGGAGTGGGCTTGTCCGCGACCGAAAAACATTCGAACACTCGACATCGAGTCGCCCACGCAATTCAACGAGGTGTTAAAAAACGCGGTGAAACACCCCACTGTCTGGCATCTACATGGACATATAGGAGAACCCACAAGGATCGTACTAACACCTGAAAGCTACAAGGAACTTTACCCAGAGAAAGATAATTCCACCACTAATTACGATGCAGCGTTACATACGCTACGCTCTCTAGTCTCAAGCCACACGTTTTTGTTCATAGGATTCAGCCTAGACGACGAACATGTAGTTTCCGAGATAAAGAGGATTGCCGAAATATTCAGTGGAACGGGAAGCACACATTACGTATTAGCGCGGACAGCGGAAATTGCCTTGATGCGTAACACTATCGGGCAGTTACCCATTCAAGCCATCGAATTTTCAGATTTCGGAGAGCCTCTCCTGGCATTGCTTCGAGCCTTGGGCGGAAAGATCACACCACCGTCGTCCGGAGGATCTACGCCAACTCCAAGTTCCGGCAAAACTCCTTTCCAAGAGCAAACATCACCCGATGGGCCACTAGGCCTTGATGCTGATTTAAAATTAAACCAAGCCTCCGAGGCGCTACTTACTTGGCCTCAGCTTCTACCTGGAAATCACTGGCTAGAACGTCCAGAAATGAACCGAATAATAACGACACTCAAAACAAAAACCAACAGTCAAACTGTACTGCTTGGCCCACCTGGAAGTGGCAAGTCCGCACTATTGTCTCGGCTGGCGTCCAAATTAAAAGAAGCAACCAGGACGTTTATCTTGGCAATAAAAGCGGACATGGTTCCCGTGGAGGTGGACTCCCTCATCAAGCTCCAGGCATCACTTAACTTGCCAATGGAGCCAGCAACTTACTTGGAGCGCTTAAGATATTCCCATCGAATCGTATTGATTATAGATCAACTGGACGCGCTAAGCGACCTTATCGATCTCAAAACCAAGCGACTCGATGTCCTCCTTTCGTTAATAAAAGCGCTTACAGGAAAAGACAATATTCACATATTAATTTCATGCCGAGAGTTCGACTACCACCACGACACTCGCCTGCGAATGCTTGCCGCAGACGAAATTGTTTTTCAACTCCCCTCATGGACCGAGATTGAACCACTTCTACAGCAAAGAGGTTTTGCGACAACAGGTTGGCCCCAAAGCTTCCGCGAAATACTGCGCACACCACAGCATCTTAAAATCTTTCTCGCTCAGAGTAGAGACAGTGGGGCATTCGAATCGTTTGACTCCTACCAAGCAATGCTTGAGGCTCTTTGGCAGCGCAATGTGCTCAATGACAATGGCCTACCAGGTCGAGCCCAACTGGCTGCCGATTTGGCATCCACGATGGCGGACCAGGAGACTCTTTGGCTTTCTGCGGCTCGTTACGACAAACAGCGCTCCGAGCTAATGCAACTCGTGTCAGCAGACATATTGCGTCTAGACAACTCAGGGCGCAGTATTTCTTTCTCCCATCAAACGCTTTTTGATTTTGCGCGTGCACGCGCGTTCGCAGCAGGAAGCGGACACCTTTCTGAGTACGTCTTGGCTCGACAAGATGCGCTCTTTGTAAGACCGAAGTTGTGGAGTAGCTTGGTGTATTTACGCGGAGCTGAGCCTGCAACATATCGTTCTGAGTTCTCCAAACTCTGGAACGAGCCATCGCTTAGGGCACATATCCGTTCGCTCCTGGTAGAATTTCTTGGACAACTACATACACCCAATGAACAAGAAGCGGCATGGCTCCTTCCTCTACTAAGCACTCCTTCTGAACGCTCAAAAACCTTGCGTGCGATGCAGGGTAGCCGCGGATGGTTCGAACGATTGTCTAGGCTTCACCTTCCAGCACTCATGGCGGAAGAGCCTGAGCTTGCAAGCGGAGTGCTGTTTATAATTCGCCACGCATGGATCTTTGATCGAGAACGCATACTTCGGCTCATCGAGGAATACTGGATTCCTTATCAAGAGAAAAGCCACTTGGCATGGAGAGCATTCGAAAGCTTGACCATATGGGATGAGCGCGCTGTTAGCAATGCTGTGAAGCTCATAAAAACTGCAGGTATTACTCTTTTTGCAGCAAACCGACTCACATCCATAATTGCAGCGACTTCTCCAGAAATGGCGCCTAAACTAGTCCGTGCGTTCCTGGAGCAGGCAGTTGACAAGAAGCATCTTGAGGAAGTCACACTCTCTACAGAGGCCGAATCAAAAGCGGGATCAACCGAAACAAGAGAGGACTCAATTCGAGCTTCTCTGGAACAAGCTTTCGATGATTCACAGAGCGAGAACATCACTCCTATAGAAGAGAGCCGGATTCAGCACCAAATAGATCGCCATGAGTCTTACTCAAAAATAATAAGCGATTCAGACTGGTACGGAATTCGCGATATTGCTGCGGCAAGCCCCAAGAGCTTTCTTCTTGAGGTCTGGCCCTGGCTCGCCAAGTTCATAGAGACACTCACAGACAAGCACCCCTCTCTCACTAACAGATACAACAAATCTTCTCTGATCGCATTCGAGTCCGATCTGGGCGATGATTTCGAAGATGACTTTTTATCAGCTATTGCCGATTCAATCGCCAGCCTAGCCAGAAACGAACCGCAATACTTCATTAACTTTATTGGCGACTGGATGAATACTGAATGCTTGGAGATTCATCTATTCCTATCGCGTGGGCTGATCGAACTGGCAGATACTCATCCAGTAGAAGTTTTGAATTACCTACTCAAGGACCCGCGGCGCTTCGCTCTCGGCAATTCACAAAATGAGCATCGCACAACTCAGGAGTTGATAGGAAGAATCGCTTCAAAGCTAAACAGCAACGATCTGATTCGGCTAGAGAACGCCATCATTAATTGGCATTACTATACCTCTATTCCCAAGGAAGTCACAGGCGCAAAGGCATTGATGTGGAGAAAATGGAGCCGACAACATCGACTGCGTCTTATGCACGCAATGCCTGAATCACAAAGGAGCAACCGATTCAATCGCCTTGTTCAGGAGGAAGTGTTGGCCCTTCCGGACTACGAAAGCGAAGATTGGAGTGTGAACGTCGGCTTCATCAGAAGCCCGATGTCCTCCGAGCAAATGCTAAAGGCGAAAGACGAGGACATACTACGGCTTTTTGAAACTCTCAAAGATGAGAAAACTGTTGTAATGGAGGCCGCTCGCGAATTTGGCAAGCTTGGCACTCAAGAACCACAGCGCGCTCTAGAACTCATAAACAAGCTCTCTCCTGGAAGCCAAGAACGCCCAATAGCAGAATTTCTTGATCAAATCACCGAGATTGACAGCAGTACCCTATCCCACATTATTGCTCTACATCAGCGCGGATTCCATTCGGATAGATTCCATGAATCAGCAGCTAGAGCGCTGACCAAGCTTGCCCGGCATTCACAGGGCCTTCCTGATCATGCAATACCTCTACTGACGAGTTGGCTAAAAATCACAGCCAAAAACAAAGACACCACTCCCCAAGAAAAAGAAGACAAGAAAACAGACAAAACGAGACCTATTTTATGGCCTCCATTCATCCCGAGTTCGATCCCCCAGGGTAATTACCCAATACTGGAGGCGGTTTACTTCGGTTTGATGCTACGCACGCCCCCAGAGGCAAGTCGGACTTTAGATATTTTCGTGAAGCATCTTGAGCAAGATAACGAACCTGCCACTTGGAAATATATATGTCGTTCGCTGCTCGCTCCGATACTAGCCAGAGTGGAGCAACAGCGTGCCGTGGTTTTCCTTGAGAGGCTTTTTCAGAAAATTCCAGATGTTTTTTATAGCAAGGAAACGGTGGTATTCATCGCCAAATCTTGGCGATGGCTGCCCGTCGAGAAACTTCGATACTGGCTCTTAAATTTCAAAAACTCCCACTGGCCTGCAGGGAAACAAGCTTTTGGCGAATTGCTGGGCCTACTACTCGCCTCGCCAGACAAACATTGGACACAAAGTCAAATCCAAGTCCTCATTAGCGACCCCAGCATCCACAACGAGAGCGAACTCAGTTCGATGCGCATGGGATTGGCTCATGCTGCGGTTTACGAGCTTTGGAATCAGCCGCACCTCCGGGGAATCGCCGCTAACACCTTGATTCAACTAATGCCTGTCGCCAACTTCGAGCTGGCAAAAATAATAACGAAAGCCTTCCGCATTTCGGACACACAGCCGAACGACAAGCATCTACATTCTATGCTGCGGGCAATCAAAGAGCACCCAACCGTCTTGCTCGCATGCGACTTCCGCTTCACCGAAAATCTATGTGACTTGGTTGATGCACACCCTGACATGGTGCTTGACTTGAGCAACTCATTAATCGAAAGATGGAAGAATGCTAGCGATGCCGAACGGCGATTCGCACAACTCAACACAGCACATCTGGTCGATATAGCTATAACGCTTCAGCGCCTGGAGCCCACGAGAGTTGCAGGCCTTTCTCTCTTCGAAAAATTGCTCGACCTCTCAATAGATGAGGCCCAAGCCGCACTTTTCGAACTGGATGCGCGTCCGCATCAGTGGACTGTACCAACCCCCCGTAGAGTAAGTCGACAAAAGCGTCCATCCTAATCCTAACTGGTTGGCACAGGGCGGGAGGGCTTCGGCACTGACCAGAGGCATTTGCCTTTGTATGCGACCATCTGTGGTGGGCAATTGGGCGGCCATCGCTCAAGTGAAAGCCAGCACACACCGGACAGCTCATCTTTAAGTCATTCGGTACAGGGAGCCAGCTTCTGATTTCTCGCTGGTAGGGGAGCTTGTTCGAACCGGGACTGTGCTAGGTCGACCCGCACATCCGTGACCCGCTCCTCATCGGGAGCAGGGACACTCTGCCTGACTGGTGAAACTCGCGCCACAGGCAGCAGAATCAGAAGCACCGCCGTGGTGAGCACGAGACTCCTGAACCAGTGACTCCGCCGCTCTACCTGCAGAGAAGCGGCAGGCGTAGCACGGCAGGAGGGCTTGTTTCGGGGGCCAAAGGATATGGAGCATGGGGATGCCATCCTCATGAGTCGGTGGAGGCTCGATAGAGACCACCTAGCCATCATTGCGGCACTACTCCCATCGCTCTGTCCTCCTACTCATTTCGCATCGGGAGTCCCGCCATCCACGCTCGTCGGAACAGGACGGGATTTTGGCACTGGCAAGAGACATTGGCCTTTGTACGTGACGGTCTGCCGTGGGCATTCTGGAGGCCGTTGCCTAAGTGAAAGCCAGCACGCGCCGGACAGTTCCACTTCAAGTCCTTCCGTACAGGGGGCCAGCTTCTGATTTCTCGCTGGTAGGGGAGCCTGCTCATATCGAGACGGTTCCGGGTCGACCCGCACATCCGTGACCCACTCCTCGTCTGGCGCATGGACACCCGGCGCGACTGGCGGAACGCGCGCCATGGGCAGCAGGAGCAGCAGCACCGCCGTGGCGAGCACGAGACTCCTGAACCCGTGGCTCTGTCGCTCCACCTGCACGGGAGCGGGCGGCGGCGCAGTCCAGGAGGGCTTGGGTCTCGGGGGCCGGAGGAGGTGGCGCTCCGGGGTGCCCCCCTCCTGAGTTGGCGGCACCTCTTCCCACTCGAAGATGCTCGCGTCCCACGCCGCATCCTCATTGGAGAGCGCCGCGACCAACGCCGCGTCGAGCGCCGCGCCACTCGGATAGCGCTCCGCTGGGTTTTTCGCCAACAGCCGCACAATCACATCACTCAGCGCCCGAGGAACCCGAGGATTGACGAGCACGGGCGCCAACGGCTGCACGTGAACGATGGCCAACTGCAACATGTCCAACGGCAACCACTCGGAGAAGGGGTAATGACCGGTGGTGGCTCGGTAAAGACAGATGCCCAGGGCATACAGATCATCCGTGGATTGAAAGGCATAGTGAGTTCCAGGACGCTCGGAACTGCGCCACAGGAAGCTCACCGCCTCGGGGCTGAGCTGAAACAGGGTCGCCGGAGGCAGGGGGCCAGTGGTGAGGGGAGCCGCCCCCTCGTACCAGGCCACGCCGAAGTCGAGCAGCACGGGTTGCCCATCCGACTCCCGAATGAGGATGTGCTCGGGCTTGAGGTCACGGTGCAGAACCCCTCGGTCATGCAGTTCGCCCAGGGTGCGAGCCATCGTGGCGCCCACGGTGGCGAGTTGCCGGAAGGTGGTGCCGTCCTTCTCCGCCCACACGTCCAGGGCAAGGCCAGGCACCCAATCCATGACGAAGCCCAGCCAGCCCTTCCGGGGGTGAGGCCAGCGGGCACAGCCATGAAACCGCACCACATGGGGATGCGCCGCCCGGGTCATCATCAGAGCCACCTCGCGCTCGGCCCGCCCGTCGCGGGCATACAACGCGAGCTTGAGCGCGTAGAAGTCACCGGGGCGGTCGATGTCCTCCACGCGGTAGACGGCGCCCTGGCCACCCACGCCCAACTGCTCCACCACGCGCCAGCGGCCCACCTGCGTCCCCGGTGGTAATGCGTCCGGGAACAGCCTCTCCGCACCAGGGTTCGTGGACACCCTCGCACCTCCGCGTTGGTCCGACCGACAGGACGCGACCCTATACTACGAGAGCAGGGCGGAAGTAACCTCGGATGTCGGGCCATGTCACCAGGGAAAGGTGACACGGAAGGTCACATTGGAAGGAGCAACCGAACGGATCAGGACACCTGGGGCAGACGTGGCACGAAAGCACTGATCCCGACTCCTCTCCCCTCTGTCCCCAGGTAACGTCGTGTCACGGGATGCTACTTGGCGCGTTCGTGAAAAGCGTATGGAAGAGCGTGGTTTCTGGAGGCTCGATCAATCCGGCGAAGAGAGGCACGGGCGTTTCCGCGATCTCGCGAGAAACCGCGCTGAAGCCAAACATCTTCTCGATCGTCCTGGCGACCACCTGAGCTGGCCAGGACATATCGGGCGGAGGCTGTTCGAAGCTGGCTTCATGATTCCGCAAATGACTCTCGATATAATCATACTGCACGCCGTACACGAAATAAACGGGCGCCAATATACTCACACAGCCCACAACAGCCCAGTTGGATGCCGGCGGCTCTAAATCCTTTAGCGGGTAGACCATGCAGCGGAGTCCGCCATCATCCGTTGAGCCCGTCTCCCCGATGTTGAAGTCAGGAAGCACGCGCCTCAACTCGGCTCTGAATGCCTTCCAGGGGCCCATGTTCTCAATCATCTGAGTCCACAGTGCTTGACGCCGCTTTGTCTCCGGGCCCGTCTCGGCCGTCGAAAGAAAGTCGTTACTGGACTCATAATATCTCCGGACGATGGCAATCAGGTCTTCTTTTGAAGGAGTCATGGAGGCCATTCAATCAATGTCCAGGTGCTGGAACGCCAAAAACAACTGGTTTCGCCCTGGGGTCGCAAGTAGACCTTACTCGAGAGCCTGGAACGGCGGCACGAAGCCTCAAGTCATATGCGGCTCTGACACTCCTACACAGGGTGTAGAGTGGTGGCGGGGGTGGCTCGGTCATCGCGGAGAGTACGGAATATGCGGCGTCATTGGCGCAGTCCGCCGCGATGCGCTGGGCAAGGGGGGTGGATATGGGGCCGCCCCTGCTTTCAATTGGCATCTCAACGCCGATGATGCAAGAGTATGGCTCCCTTGTATCTCCGTTGGTGATCTGCGCGTGAACACACGCCGCGCGCCATCCGCCCTCGCCGGGTTCTGTGTGCGGTACAATCGTGGTAAATTGGAAGTGCGCGGGTTCTATCCTACCTGTTACGGCTGACGCGCACCCAAAAGACAGAAGGGCCAAGGGTAGAAATGCGGTCAGTTGCGCAAGCCGTTTGGACGCGACTGCCGCGCCGCTCCATCGTAAGCGCAAGGCCGCGGCAACAGTCCGGTGATTGGGCTTGAATGCTGCGATACAGATGTAGGTGATCCTCGGGGCCCGAGCTACCGGCTCTTTCGGACTCGGCTCCGTCCGCATACCGGCTGCGCTGCTCGCTTGAAAACGCATGCCCACCTCTTACGGCAGGAGGATTCCTCCGTTCAAGAATTGAACGGAGGAATGTAGGATGATGTCAGCACGAATTGATGGCGAAGATGATCCGTGCGTGCCGACGTCCATTGGTCCGGTCTGAACGTACGGCGGAGGATGTGAGTACCCGTCCGAAGTCTTCATCCAACTCGGAATGATTGACCTCATGCTCCGGCGCATCGCCTGACTGCTCCACTTCAACACCCTCTCAGAAGTAGGACTGGCCTTCCAGTTTGGTCTCTCCATACGGACCCAGGTAACTGACGAAATAATACGCCTGGGTGCTCACGGGCTTCTCGACCCATACCGAGAAGCCCGTGTCGTAGCCTGCGCAAGAGCCAGCAGCATAGACATCGGCACGAGTCTTGACCTGGGAGACCGGGAGAACAGCCAACCTGGTACGGGGACCATTGAGGCTCGTCGCATAGTAGATGGCGACACTCGTCGGAAGCACGCCATAGTCATTCAGACCTGGACGAACGCAGGCCCATCCATGAAAGCCTAGCGTCGTCGTTGGCCCGGCGATGGGACCCGGGTACGTGTGAGTATCAATCAAGTCGACCCACCCGCGTTGAGCCGCGTCCAGAGGCCAAGCATACGAAAGCTGGGGTCCGAGGAGAACGACCGCGCCAACACTGCCCGCGAGAAAACCCTTGAGACTCATGCGCCACCATTTCCTTTATTCGGAACACACGAGAAGTCACATCAACAACACTCGCAGCATGCATGACCTTCAGGCGCGCCGTCCACCCTCAACTTGCCTTTGAACGGTCTGGCGGGTGCTATGCCTGTTTCCACGTGTGCATACCAAGCAAGCGCTCATGCGAGCGTTGGGTTTCTCTTTCATCACCCGAGGCGAGGCCTACGAGCCAGCCGCCTCACCGGGCCGCCACAGCCAGGCGGCGCCGCGCACGCCACTCGAGTCGCCGTGCAACGCGGGGCGCAGGGGCGTGTCGACCTCTCCCCCAAAAACCCAGCGAGGCAACTGCTCTGGCACCAGCCGGTACAGGGCGGCGACATTGGACATGCCTCCGCCGAGCACGATGACGTCCGGGTCCAGGATGTCGATGACGTGGGCGAGGCCGCGCGCCAGCCGGTCCGCGTAGCGCTCGAGCGTGGTGAGCGCGGCGGGCTCACCGGCCTCGGCGCGCGCGGCGATGTCCGGCCCCCGGAGGCGGGTCCCCGTGAGCCGCGCGAAGTCATTCTCGAGGCCCGTGCCGGACACCCACGTCTCGAGGCAGCCCCGCTTGCCGCAGTAGCACTCCGGGCCGGGAGTCTCCTCCGGCGTCGCCCAGGGCAGCGGGTTGTGGCCCCACTCGCCCCCCACGCCGTTGCGGCCCTCGTGCGGGCGCCCGCCGAGTGCCACGCCCGCCCCCGTCCCCGTGCCCAGGATGGCGGCGAACACCACCGCCTGACCGGAAGCGGCCCCATCGCTCGCCTCGGACACCGCCAGACAGTTGGCGTCATTGGCCAGCCGGACGGGACGGCCCAGCACCCGGGCGAGATCCTGGTCCAGGGGACGCCCGTTCAACCACACCGAGTTGGCGTTCTTCACCCGCCCCGTTCGCGAGGAGAGGGTGCCCGGAATGCCCACGCCCACGCTGCCGCGCTGGCCCGTCTGCTGCTCCAGGCGCGCGCACAGCCCGGCGATGGTCTGGAGGATTCCCTCGTAATCGTCACGCGGCGTGGGCACCCGGTGGCGCCCCAGCTCGCGCCCGTCATCGGCGAGGGCGAGGGCCTCGATCTTGGTTCCGCCGAGGTCGATGCCAATGCGCACGTCCTGTCTCCCGGGGCAGGTGGATGCCGTGACTTCAAGGCGGACCCGTTCTTATCACCCACGGAGGAATGCATGACGAGCGCGTCCCCGCTCGGAAATCGAAGGAGATCGCCCAGCCGCGCAGCGGGAGGGGGATGTACGTCTGGAGCTGGCCATCGGCGGCGGGGCCTCGCGGATGACGGCCGCGGGTGAGGAAGCCCTGCGTCTCGACCAACACCCTGCGCTCCGGACCATCCATGCGGGTCCTCGGAATCAGCACCGTGAAGAGGAGCTCGCCCGCGTCGGCCTCCGGCTCGAGTGTCACGGTCACCAGCGTGCCGAGCTCCGTCTCCACCTGACGAATCTCCTCTCCCCTCACGTTCACCTTCCGGCGGCAGTCCTGGTAGTCGAACCGCGGCTCCCCCGTGAAGCTGGTCATCGAGAAATGGACCGACGCGTCCCAGCCCTCCAGCTCGAAGTCGTTGGGCGTGAGGGGCTCGAGGGGTGTTTCTGGCTGGGCGTGTACGGATACGGCTTGCATGGTGCTCCTCCTTCAAGGCCAGCAGGGTGCGGCCCGGGGGCCGCGACAGAGAGGGAGGAGTCCTTTCCGAAGTGTGACGAGACCGCCCGCTCGCCGGCCATTGAAGGCATCGCACCGGAAATCGTCACAACGCGCCCGAGCCCCATCCATCCGGATGAGACTCGCCACGAAAGACACGGGATGCGGTGTGGGGTGCGGAGGTGGCCGTGAGCACGGGGCGGGTTGACCTGGGGAGCGTGGGGTCGTGGCGCCCGCCCTCGCGAGCCTCAGCACGAGTGGGAACGGCCCGTCGCCCGCCCGGGTGGTGGACGGCGGAGCCGCTTCCCGCTCGGGCAGTCAGCGCAGGTCCACCCGGAGACCACCAAAGGTCATCAGGTCCGTGCGCCCCCCGTCTCCCGAGTGGGTCATGGGCGCGTCCGCGAGCCCCACCGCCAGCACCGTGTCTCCCCTCACCTCCACACCCAGCAGGTGGAAGTGCCGGTCCGGACTTCCGGTGGACAGGCGCCGGCTCAGCACCTGGCCGCCGTCCTCCGGAATGAGCGCCAGGAAGGGCTCGGCGGCGCGCGAGACGCTCATGCCACTGTTCCACCGGTCCCAGCCCGTCGCCCCCACGGCGAGCAGCCCCTCCTCCGTCCAGCGCAACGCCGCGACATGGTCTCCCCGGCCCTCGGAGACATCGAGCGCGCGCGTGGAGCGGAGCGCACCCGTGGCCACGTCGACCACCGCCACGTAACCATCGTAGGGAACCATGAGGGCCGGCTCGCCGGGCGCGGGGGGGTAATAGGGCAGGTTCTCGTCGTCCCGTGGGCGCACGGAGGCGGTTCCCCCGAGCGCGAGCTCGCCGCCCCGCAGGGCCATGTCGAACACGAGGAACTCCTCCATCTCTTCCGGTGCGAGGACCCGGGTGCCCTCGCGTGCCCCCGTGGGCGAGAACGCGGTGTAGGCGAAGGGCACGTACCGATGCGGCGTCCCCCGCTTCAGACGGGAGCACTCCTGGCTCGAGATTTCCTGGAAGACCCGCGCGAGGGCGCCGCAACGCCCCGCCCCCAGGCCCCTTCCCACCACCACCCGGCCTTCCGGACTCACGGCGAGCAGGGGCTGTGTCGCCGCATCCCGCCAGTGGAACTCGTCGTACTCCCAGGACACCTGCAGCAGGGCATGTTCCGAGTCGACGACGCGCGTCCACTCCTCCCCATAGTGCTCGCCCGACCACCGCGCCGCCATCACCCCGGAGACCAGTTTTTGATAGCCGAAGTCTCCGTCGGGCACGTCCACGAACGTGAGGAACGCGAGGACCACATCCTCCCCGCGCGCCTCGAGTCGCAGCCACGGCAGCCACTTGTCCACGAGCCCAGCCGTCGGCTCGGACCGCATGAGGAAGGGAGCCGTGGGAAGCCCGACCAGGTCGGACGCGGGCAGGGTCTCGGCCCGGGGCACCGGCTGCCGCACCCGCACCGTGCCCTCGGCCGACAGGCGCACGAGGTCATAGGTCTCCCGGGCATCCGCCGTGCGCTCGACTCCGAGGGACACGTCTCCGGAGGGATGCACGGTGAAGTCGGTGAAGCGCTCCTGGGGCTGCTCATCGAGCCGCCAGAGCACCTGCTCCGACTCCCCATAGGCCACGAAGCGGCGGGACTCCGTGGAGTCCGGGCGACGGGTGATCTCCAACACGTACGTGCGCTCTCCACTCGCGCGCAGCTTGAGCCCGGCGTAGCCCTCACGGGGCGTCGCCCGATGCGCCAGCGTGCCCTGCCCGAAGGCACGAACGAGGCTCGCCTCCCCGGGAGCGGGCTCCGGTTCGGAACGGCAGGCGGACGTGAGCACGAGCGTCCAGATGGCCACTGAGAGTAGGTGTAAAGATAAAGGGTGAGAGGAACGTGACATGGGTAGGAACCAGAGGGTCTTGCTTCGCGGAGGACCAACGGGCGAGGCCGCTTGAACAAGCTTCGCCGCCGCGCGGCGCGGGATAGAGTGCGCGCGCATCCCATTATTCAATCCATGAGGAGTGTCGCATGAGTCGTTCACTTTCCGGCCAGGTCGCCCTGGTCACCGGCGCGGCCGCCGGCATTGGCCGCGCCACGGCCCTGGCCTTCGCCCGGGAGGGTCTCAAGGTGGTGGTCTCCGATGTCGACGCGGCCGGCGGTGAGGGCACCGTCGCGCAGATCCGCGCGGCCGGCGGCGAGGCCCGCTTCATCCGCTGCGACGTCACCCGGGAAGCCGAGGTCCGCGCGCTGATCGAGGGCACCCAGGCCGCCTATGGGCGTCTGGACTACGCCTTCAACAACGCCGGCATCGACATCGAGAAGACCAAGCTGGCCGATGCCCAGGAGTCCGAGTTCGACGCCATCATGGGCGTGAACGTCAAGGGTGTCTGGCTGTGCATGAAGTATGAAATTCCCCTGATGCTCGCCCAGGGCGGCGGCGCGATCGTCAACACGGCCTCCGTCGCCGGACTGGGCGCGGCACCGAAGATGGGCATCTACTCCGCGTCCAAGCACGCGGTGATCGGTCTGACCAAATCCGCCGCGGTCGAGTACGCGAAGAAGAACGTGCGCATCAACGCGGTCTGCCCGGCGGTGATCGACACCGATATGTATCGCCGCGCCATCGAGGCCGAGCCGCGCAAGGCCGAGTATGCCAAGACCGTGCATCCGATCGGCCGGGTGGGCAAGGTGGAGGAGATCGCCGCGGCGGTGCTCTACCTGTGCAGTGATACGGCGGGCTTCACCACGGGCATCGCGCTGCCGGTGGACGGCGGCGCCACGGCCGTCTGAGGGTCGCCAGGGAGCCCCTGCCACCGTGCTCCCTGGCCCCTGCCTTCCATCTACTCCTGGGAGGGATTGAAACAGGCCCGGATCTGCGTGCACGACCCCGCGCCCCGGCGCGTGCAGTCCAGGGTACTCGAGCACTGCGAACAATCCACGGTGCAGTACCCCGAGGCAAACTCGGAGTCCTGGGACGTCCACGTCGAAGCCAAGGCGCCCACGCTGGCCGCCATCAACATGGTCACGACGAGGGATGCACTCTTCACCATCTTCTTCATGTCGCCTCCTGGGTTCGCGGGTCTCGAGACCCGGCAGGGAGACAGCCTACATGATGGCGGCGGGCTGGCTCCGACAAAGTCCCCTGCCCCCCCTCGTCGCTCTCCTGGCGCGCCATGAAGAGCCGATGCCGATTGACGTGTCGGTTGACACGCCAGCGGACATGTCAGCCCGGCACCTGGTTCTCTCCACGGGGCATCTGACACCCCACCGTCACATCCTGGAGACAAAGCGTATCCGGGCACGGCCCTTGCTGTTCATGCGGCTCGTGCCGACACCGCATCCAGATCGTCTCGAGAAATCAAATCGGAGTTCAAGAATTTGTGGCCTCGTGACTCCCACCCTACAGTTGTTGAATGTCAAACAGGGGGCAGCACATGGCTGAAGAACACAGGAAACAACCCTTTGAGCTGCCCGCGTTCTATGTCCCCTGGCCGGCACGCCTGAATCCCAACCTCGAGGGAGCCCGGACACATTCCAAGGCCTGGGCACGAGCGATGGGCATCCTGGATCCTCCCAAGGAGGAGGCCAAACCGGAGATCTGGACCGAGGCGAAGTTCGACGCCCATGACTATGCCCTGCTCTGCGCGTATACCCACCCGGAAGCGCCAGGTCCGGAACTCGACCTGGTCACGGATTGGTATGTCTGGGTTTTCTTCTTCGACGATCACTTCCTCGAGGTCTACAAACGCCCCCAGGATCAGGTAGGCGCGAAGAAATATCTCGACCGGCTGCCCTCGTTCATGCCGGTGGACCTCTCCGCCACTCCGCCGGAGCCGACCAACGCGGTGGAGCGGGGTCTGCTGGACCTCTGGAACCGGACGGTCCCCACCAAATCCCCGGAATGGCGCAAGCGCTTCTTCGAGAGCACCAAGGCCCTGCTCGAGGAGTCGACGTGGGAGCTGTCCAACATCAGTGAGCACCGCGTCGCCAACCCCATTGAGTACATCGAGATGCGCCGCAAGGTGGGGGGCGCGCCCTGGTCGGCGGATCTCGTCGAGCACGCCGTCTTCGTCGAGGTTCCCGCCCGGATCGCGGACACCCGGCCCATGCGCGTGCTCAAGGACACGTTCGCGGATGGCGTGCACCTGCGCAACGATCTCTTCTCCTACGAGCGGGAGATCCTCGAGGAAGGAGAGCTGTCCAATTGCGTCCTGGTGATGGAGCGCTTTCTCGACGTCGATACACAACGCGCCGCCAACCTGACCAATGACATCCTGACGTCCCGGCTCCAGCAGTTCGAGAACACCGCCGTGACGGAACTTCCCTCCCTGTTCGAGGAGTACGGCCTGACCCCGGACGAGCGCGCCAGCGTGCTCGTCTACATCCGGGGGCTCCAGGACTGGCAATCCGGCGGCCACGAGTGGCACATGCGCTCGAGCCGCTACATGAACCGTGGTGGCGAGAGTTCGGCGGCGGCCGCCTTTCCGCTCGGCCCGACGGGCCTGGGGACCTCGGCGGCGCGTCTGGCGCGGTTGCCCGGCACCCTGGGCTTGGGGCGATTCAAGAGCTTCACCCACGTGCCCTACAAGCCCGTGGGTCCGGTGACGCTGCCCCAGTTCTACATGCCGTACACGACGAGCGTGAACGCCCACCTGGATGCCGCGCGGAGAGATTCCAAGGCGTGGGCTCGCCGGATGGGGATGCTGGATTCCCTGCCCGGCGTTCCCGGTGTCTACATCTGGGATGATCACAAGTTCGATGTCGCGGACGTGGCCCTCTGCGGAGCGCTGATCCATCCGGCGGCGTCCGGCTCCGAGCTCAACCTGACGGCGGGCTGGCTCGTCTGGGGAACCTACGCCGACGACTACTTCCCGGCGCTCTTCGGCAACACCCGCGACATGGCCGGCGCGAAGCTCTTCAACGCCCGGTTGAAGGCCTTCATGCCGGACGATCCCTCCACAATGACCACGGTTCCCACCAACCCGGTGGAGCGAGGTCTGGCCGACCTGTGGGCGCGGACGGCCAGCCTCATGACCCCGAGCGCGCGGAATCTCTTGCGCCAGGCCCTCCAGGACATGACCGGGAGCTGGCTGTGGGAGCTCGCCAATCAGACGCAGAACCGCATCCCGGATCCGGTCGACTACGTGGAGATGCGCCGGAAGACGTTTGGCGCGGATCTCACCATGAACCTCTCCCGGCTGTCCCTGGGCGACGAACTCCCCCCCGAGGTGTTCTACTCCCGGCCGATACGGGGACTCGAGAACTCGGTCGCCGACTACGCCTGCCTGACCAACGACGTCTTCTCCTATCAGAAGGAGCTCGAGTTCGAGGGTGAACTCAACAACGGCGTGCTCGTCATCCAGCGCTTCCTCGACCTCGACAAGGCGGGAGCCGTCGAGGTCGTCAACAAGCTGATGACGGCCCGGATGCAGCAGTTCGAGCACACCGTCGCCATGGAACTGCCGGCCCTCGCCGACAACTTCGGCCTGGACGCGAGCGCCCGGGAGAAACTGCGCGGCTACGTCAAGAGAATGCAGCAGTACATGGCCGGCGTGCTCCGTTGGCATCAGGCCGTGGATCGCTACAAGGAATTCGAATTGAAAAACACCCGGAAGCCCGGTCAGCCCTCCCTTCGCCCCACGGGCCTGGGGATGTCCGCCGCGCGCATCGCCTCGCTGTTCGGCGGCACCCGGTCCAGCATCGACAACCGTGAGAAGGACGCTGTTCTCCAGCTTGAGAGGAAGAGGTAGGCCATGACGAATCCAGTGAAGCCGGGTGGTGAAGAGGAAAAGCAGCAGTTGAGCCTCGCGACGCTCGCGGCGCGCCAGCTGACGACGACGACCAAGTCCGTTCCGCAGATGCAGGGAATCTCGTCCCGGTGGCTGCTGAAGCTGCTGCCGTGGGTGCAGGTCTCGGGCGGCACGTTCCGTCTCAACCGCCGCATGAGCTACACCGTGGGCGACGGCCGGGTGACCTTCTTCAACACCGGTGCGAAGGTCCAGGTCATTCCCCAGGAACTCCGTGAGCTGCCGTTGCTGCGCGGCTTCGAGGACAACGAGGTACTGACCGCCCTGGCCAACCGCTTCGAGCAGAAGGAGTTCAAGCCCGGTCAGGTGATCACCGAGGCCGGCAAGGAGGCCGACTCCATCTGCCTCATCGCCCACGGCAAGGTGAACAAGATTGGCAAGGGCAAGTACGGCGATGACACCGTGCTCGAGACGCTGGCGGATGGCGACCACTACAGCTACGAGGTGCTGCTGGAGTCGCAGGACTACTGGCAGTTCACGACCAGGGCCGTCACCGCCTGCACGGTGCTGATCCTCAAGCAGTCCGACTTCGAGTCGGTGCTCGCCCTGTCTCCGTCGCTCCAGAAGCACGTCGAGGGCTTCAAGGCCCTGAGGAAGAAGAAGACGGACAAGACGGGCGAGGCCGCCATCGAGCTGGCCGCGGGCCACCACGGCGAGCCGACGCTGCCCGGGACGTTCGTCGACTACGAGACCCATCCCCGCGAGTACGAGCTGAGCGTGGCCCAGACCGTGCTCCAGATCCATACCCGTGTCGCCGACCTGTTCAACGACCCGATGAACCAGACCGAGCAGCAGTTGCGTCTGACCGTCGAGGCGCTCAAGGAGCGCAAGGAACACGAGCTCATCAACAACCGGGAGTTCGGACTGCTGCACAACGCGGATCTCAAGCAGCGCATCCACACCCGCGGCGGGCCTCCGACGCCCGACGACATGGACGAGCTGCTCGCGACGGTCTGGAAGGAGCCCTCGTTCTTCCTGGCCCACCCGCGTGCCATCGCCGCGTTCGGTCAGGAGTGCAGCCGCCGGGGCATCTACCCGACCAGCATCGACGTGGGCGGCAACATGGTCCCCGCCTGGCGCGGCATCCCCATGTTCACGAGCAACAAGATCCCCATCAGCGAGACGCGGACCAGCTCCATCCTCCTGATGCGCGCGGGTGAGAAGAACCAGGGCGTCGTCGGCCTGCATCAGGCGGGCATCCCGGACGAGATCGAGCCCAGCTTCAATGTCCGGTTCATGGGCATCAACGAGAAGGCGATCATCTCCTATCTCGTCAGCACCTACTTCTCCGCCGCCGTGCTGGTCCCCGACGCGCTGGGCATCCTGGAGAGCGTCGAACTCGGCCGTGCCCACGAGTAGGCGACTCACCCACAGCTCAGACACGATCCAAGGGACACCTCATGGCGAATACGACGAATCCAGCGGGCGGTAGCGACGCGGAACAGCATCAGTTGAGTCTGGCGACGGCCGCTGCCCGCCAGTTGACGACGACGACCAAGTCACAGCCACAGATGGAGGAAATCACTCCCCGGTGGCTGCTGCGGATACTGCCCTGGGTCGAGGTGTCCGGCGTGTATCGCGTCAACCGCCGGTTGACCTATACGGCGAGTGATGACCGCCTCGAATTCAGCAACATCGGCGCCAAGGTGGAGCTCCATCCCCAGGAGCTGAACAAGCTGCCGCTGCTGCACGGCTTCGCGGACGTCGACAACCTGGTGCTGAGGGCCCTGGCGAACCAGTTCGTCCAGAAGGAGTTCAAGGCCGGTGAGCTCATCGTCGAGGCGGGCCAGCCCGCCGAGCATGTGATCCTGCTCGCCCATGGCAAGGCCCACAAGCTGGGCGCGGGCAAGTATGGCGATCAGGTCATCCTCGATTCACTGGCCGACGGCGACCACTTCGGGGATCAGGCCGTGGTGGAGTCGAACGACCGGTGGCCCTTCACGGTCAAGGCGCTCACCTCCTGCATCGTGCTGATGCTGCCGCAGCGGCTGTTCGAGGGGGTGATCATGCAGTCCCCCGCGCTGCACGCGCACGTCGAGCGCTACAAGGCGCGCTTGAGGAAGCCCCAGGACAAGCAGGGGCAGGCCGCCATCGAGCTGTCCGCGGGCCACCACGGCGAGCCGACACTTCCCCAGACGTTCGTCGACTACGAGATCAAGCCCCGCGAGTACGAGCTGAGCGTGGCCCAGACCATCCTCCGGGTGCACACCCGCGTGTCGGATCTGTTCAACGATCCGATGAACCAGGTGGCGGAACAGCTCCGGTTGACCGTCGAGGCCATCCGCGAGCGGCAGGAATACGAGATGATCAACAACCGGGAGTTCGGGCTGCTGCACAACGCCGACCTCAAGCAGCGCATCAATCCGCGCAGCGGGCCTCCCACTCCGGACGATCTGGACGAGCTGATCAGCCGGCGCAGGAAGTCTCGCTACCTCCTGGCCCACCCGCGCACCATCGCCGCGTTCAGCCAGGAGTGCAACCGCCGCGGCATCTACCCGACATGCGTCGAGGTGCAGGGCAGACCGGTCATCGGCTGGCGCGGTGTTCCCCTCCTGCCCTGCGACAAGATTCCCATCACCAAGGAGCGCACCAGCTCCATCATCGTGATGCGCACGGGCGTGGACGATCAAGGCGTCGTCGGCCTGCACGAGACCGGCATCCCGGACGAGATCCAACCTGGCCTCTCGGCCCGGCGCATGGAAGTCAACGACAAGGCGATTACCTCCTATCTCGTCAGCGCCTACTACTCGGTGGCCCCCCTCGTGCCCGACGCGCTCGGAGTCCTCGAGAACGTCCAGCTCGGGCGCTGACCGCGACCACCGGGCGGACGCGGGAGCCCTCCCCGCGTTCTCCCCCCACGTCCGCTGACGCGTCCCTCACTTCCTCCTGTCGGGCGCCAGTGCGCCCAGCAGGAGCAGATCGGCCAACTGGACGAGAAAGCCCTCGTCGACGTCCTGGCGCTCCATGAAGAGCCGATGCTGGAGCGCCCCCGCGAGGGTCTTGAAGAGCAGCATGCTGTCGAAGCCTGGCACGAACTCGCCCCGGGCCCTCGCGGCCTCGATGACGGGCAGCGGCAAGGCATCCATCGATTCGCGCAGCTGCTGGGCGATGTCCGTGAACTCCGGGTTGCGCTCCTCGGCGATGAGGATGCGCCGGAGCGCCTGCCCTTCCGCTGAACCCATGACCATGGCCATGTGGCGCCCGATCCCGAGCAGATCGCCCCGGAGCGAGCCCGTGTTCGGAGGGACGACCCGCTCGGCGGTGACCGACCGGAGCGCCACCGCCACCAGTTCCTGCTTCGTTGGCCAGCGCCGGTAGATGGTGGTCTTGTTGACCCCGGCCCGCGCGGCCACGTCCTCGATGCGCAGCGCCCCGTAGCCGACGGAGGCGAGCTCCTCGCGCGTGGCCTCGAGAATGCCTCGCACCACGGGCTCTCCGCGCACGAGCATTCGCTTCTTGCAAGCTTTTCGTTTTGCTCCCACTTGACCGCTCACTCGGCGACCACTGCACCACACCGCTCCACCTCCAGCAACCCTGGTTTCCAAGAGATTGGAACATCGCAACTTCCTGTTGCGATGCGCCAGCGGGGAGTCTATATCCATCGCAACTAGAAGTTGCGGTTTATCGCGTACAACGCGCGATTCCTCCCTCCCCCTGATTCCAAGACGGAACGAGCATGACCTCGACGACTGATGCTTCCCGAAAGCCCGCGACGTTCCTGCTGACGAGCACGACCGCGCCGGGACACTTCCTGCGTGTCCTCGATCTCGCGCAGCAGCTCACCTCCCGCGGCCACCGGGTGCTGTTCAAGGCGAAGGCCAACATGGCGGCCGAGGTGAAGGCCGCTGGCGCGGAACTCCTGCCCTACGAGCACATTATTGATCTCCAGGACTTCGCGACTCTCACTCCCCACGCCAGCCTGCCGGCCTGGATGCCGACGATTCCGTTCGGCTTCGCGCACGTCCGCCGCCTCATCCTGGCGAACAACGTCCAGCTCGCGATGGAGCTCGAGCCCGTCCTGCGGCGGGAGCAGGTGGACTGCGTGGTCTACGACTTCTTCGAGGTGGGCGCGGCCTGGGCCGCGGAGCGCGCCGGCATCCCCTTCGTGAGCGCCGGAAACATGGGCAGCACCGTCAACCGGGACGAGCTGCCACTGATGTTCAGCGTGCAGCCGAAGATGCGGCACATCAGCCGGATCCCCGCGCTGGCGCACGGGCTGCTCGGCCAGTTGTTCTCCCTGCGTGAGCCAAGAGCGAAGCTCGGACTGCCCCCCTATACCGGCCGGGCAGCGGACATGGTCCAGGGAATGATCTCCCCCCGACTCCACATCGTCATGGGTCCCCAGGGCCTGGCCGGGGACATCCCGCTGCGCGACCGTCAGCTCTTCGCCGGGCCGACGACCTTCAACGTGCCCTCCAAGAACCAACCGCCGCGAGAGGCAGTGCGCATGGAGCCCGGCACGGTGGTCATCAGCACGACGACGACTCCTGGGGACAACGGCCTGTTCCGGCGCGTGCTGGAGGCCGTCGCGCCGATGAACGTCCCCGTGCTCGCCACGTCCGCGGGCGCCCAGGACATCCCCTCCGGACTCGGTTCCCATATCCGCATCGAGCGCTACGTCCCCCACGACGAGGTGTTCCCCCAGGCCCGTGCGCTCGTCACCCACGGCGGATGGGGCACGGTGGGACGCGCGCTGACCTACGGGCTGCCCCTGCTGGTCATTCCTCTCTTCGGCGACCAGTTGTTGAACGCGGCGCTGGTGGAGCGCGCGGGGCTCGGGCGCTACCTGCCCCTGGACAAGGCGACGCCCGAGACGATCCGCGCCGAACTCCAGAAGCTCCTGGCGGACGAGGGCATCCGCAACCGCATGAAGAAGATCTCCGCGGACATCAAGCAACTCAAGAGCGAGCAGGTCGCCGCGCAGGCGCTCGAGAAGATCGCCTTCGAGGGCAAGGTGGACGTCAAGGCCCGCGCCACCGCGGCCTAACGCTGCCCCTCTCCCTGGACACACACCACCCATGAGCACCCTGACCGCCACCGCCCCCGCGACGATGCCCGGCGAGCGCATCGACTACGCGAGCACACTCACCCCCCGCACCAAGGCGCTCGTCCTGGCCGGCGTGATGCTGGCCCTGTTCCTGGCCGCGCTCGATCAAACGATCGTCACCACGGCCCTGCCGCGCATCGTCTCCGAGCTCCAGGGCATGGAGTTCTTCGCGTGGACCTCGACGTCCTACCTGCTCGCCAGCACCACCCTGATACCCATCTACGGCAAGCTCTCGGACAGCCTCGGCCGGAAGACCATCATCCTCGCGGGCATCGCCATCTTCCTCGTGGGCTCGGTGTTGTGCGGCCTGGCGGACTCCATGCTCGCGCTGGTGGTGTACCGGGGCATCCAGGGCATGGGAGCGGCGGCCATCACCTCCACCGCCTTCGCCGTCCCGGCGGACCTGTTCGTTCCCTCCGAGCGGGCCCGTTACCAGGGCATCTTCGGCACGGTGTTCGCCGTGTCCAGCATCGTCGGCCCGCTGCTCGGGGGCACGCTCACCGACACGGTGGGCTGGCGCTGGGTGTTCTTCATCAACCTGCCGCTGGGTGCCATCGCGGTCGCGTTCATCTGGCTCAAGATGCCGCGTCTGCACAGCGGCGTGGCCAGCAAGGTGGACTGGCTCGGCGCCCTGCTGCTCATCGTCGCGACGGTGCCCTTCCTGCTCACGCTCCGGGGTGATCGGCCGCTCGCGGCGTGGCTGTCGCCCGGGGTGCTCGGGATGCTCGCCCTGTCGCTCGTGGGGCTCGTGCTGTTCATCGTCGTGGAGCGGCGCACCCCGCATGCCATCATCCCGTTCACGCTGTTCCGCAACCGCGTGTTCTCGCTGGTGAGCCTGGCGTCGGTGTGCAACGGCGCGGCGTTCTTCTCCGCCCTGCTCTTCCTGTCGATCCTCGCCGTCAATGGACTGGGGGCCACGGCGAGGGAGGCGGGCATCGCGATGATGCCGCTCACCGCCGCCGTGGTGCCGACGTCGCTCGTGACGGCGCGCTGGGTGAGCCGCACGGGACGCTACAAGGTGGTCATCGTGAGCGGCTTCGTGTTGATGTGCCTGAGCCTGTTCCTGCTCGGCCGGCTCACGGCGGAGAGCACCCTCTGGGACATTGGCGTGTGCACCTTCATCTTCGGCTGCGGCATGGGCCCCCTGCAGCCGATGCTCACCCTGTCCGTCCAGAACGCCGTGGAGCTCCACCAGGTGGGCACCGCCACGGCCGGGCGGCAGTTCTTCCAGCAGCTCGGGCAGGCCCTGGGCAGCGCCGTCTTCGGCCTCATCCTCACCGCCTCGGTGACGCATTCGCTCACGGACTCGCTCCGGCCCGTGCGTGAGCAGGTCCCCGTGGCCCTGCAGCAGCGGTTCGATGCCTGGTTCGACACCGAGCGCATCCGCAAGGGCGGCGGCACGCAGGAGGGTGCCAGTCAGGACCAGGGCCCGGCGGGTGGAGGCCTCACGGCCGAGGTGCATGCCCGTTATGACGCCCTCCGGCGCGAGCCTGGCGCCAACCAGGCGGCCCTCGAGCAGGAGGAAGCACGGATGCTCGAGGCCGTCCATGCCGGAGAGCGCGCGGTCCGCGCCTCGTTCGTCCAGGGCGTGACCCACGTCTTCGGCTGGTCGCTGCTCGTGGGCCTGTTCGCGCTGCTGCTCGCCGTGTTCACGCGGGAGATTCCCCTGCGCAAGACGAACCGTCCCGCGACTCCGGTCGCGAGCGAGTAGCGCCTCTTCCGTCTCTTCACCCCCACGCGCGGACGGGAAGCCGCCACGCGCTCAGCCGTAAAGGAAGCCAGATGAAGCTCACAGTCATTGGAACGGGGTATGTCGGTCTCGTGGCCGGCGTGGGGTTCGCCGACGTCGGCAATGACGTCGCTTGCGTCGACGTGGATGCGGCCAAGATCGCGCGCCTCGAGCGCGGCGAGGTTCCCATCTACGAGCCGGGGCTCGACACCCTCATCACCACCAACGTCAAGGCCGGGCGCCTGACCTTCTCGACGAACATCGCCGCGGCGATCCGCGCCGCCGAGGTCGTCATCATCGCCGTGGGCACGCCGCCCCAGGCGGATGGCTCCGCCAACCTGTCCGCCGTCTTCGCCGTCGCCGAGACGATTGGCCAGAACATGAACGGCTTCAAGGTGGTGGTCACCAAGAGCACCGTGCCGGTGGGCACCGCCGATCGCATCGAGGAGATCATCGCCCGCTACACCGACCAGCTCTTCGGCGTCGCGTCGAACCCCGAGTTCCTCAAGGAAGGGGCGGCGATCCACGACTTCATGAAGCCCGACCGCGTGGTGCTCGGCTCCAACAGCGCGCGCGCGCTCGAGGTGCTGCGCGAGCTGTACACCCCGCTCGTGCGCTCGAGCGAGAGCATCCACACGATGGACGCGCGCTCGGCCGAGCTGACCAAGTACGCGGCCAACGCCATGCTCGCCACGCGCATCTCGTTCATGAACGACCTGGCCGTGCTCAGCGAGAAGCTGGGCGCGGACATCGAGCAGGTGCGCAAGGCGGTGGGCGCGGATCCCCGCGTGGGGCCCAAGTTCCTCTACCCGGGCGCGGGCTTCGGTGGCTCGTGCTTCCCCAAGGACATCGCGGCGCTGCAGCACATCGCCAAGGGCGTGGGGCACGAACTCGAGGTGGTGCGCGCGGTCGAGTCCGTGAACCACCGGCAGAAGCGGCTGCTGTTCGAGAAGCTCCGCCGTCACCTGGACGGCGAGCTCAAGGGCCGGACGGTGGCGGTGTGGGGGCTCGCCTTCAAGCCCAAGACGGACGACATCCGCGAGTCCCCCGCGCTCGTGCTGATCCACGATCTGCTCGAGGCGGGCGCCCGGGTGCGCGCGCATGATCCGGTGGCCATGGACAACGTGCGCGCGCAGCTCGGCGAGCGCATCACGTATTGCCAGGACATGTACGAGGCCGCCGAGGGCGCCGACGCCGCCGTGCTCGTCACCGATTGGCAGGACTACCGGCAGCCGGACTTCGCTCGCCTCAAGGGCCTCATGCGCGCCCCCGTGCTGCTCGATGGCCGCAACATCTGGGAGCCCCAGGAGCCGCGCTCCTTCGGCTTCTGGTACAGCGCCATCGGGCGGCCTTAGAAGCTCGCGCCGATGCGCAAGAGATTGACGTTGAGATCGAAGACCCACTTGTCTTCGCGCGAGCGCTGAGGCCAGTCGAGGAACGAGGCGAAGAGGCTCGTGCTGGATTGCGGCACGTTCCAGCCCTGGCCCACGCTGCCGCCCAGCGCGAACGTCAGGAAGAGGTGCTCACTCTTCACGCGGTAGCCCAGATCGAGCCCCAGCGAGAGCTGGCCTCCCGTCTCCGTCCACGAGCCGGCGTCGGAAAAGCCCACGTCCTGGGACACGAGCCCCGTCACCTTCGGCAGGATGAAGAAGCTGCCTCGGGAGGAATGGGGCGACAGGCTGAAGGCGCTCCCCACCGACAAGGCCAGTGCTCGCGTACGGCAGGGGCCCTCACAGTCCTGGCGGCTCAGGAAGGGCGTGACCTCGAACACCAGCTCCTGCGTGGGGCTCAGGGGCACGTTCATTCCCACGGGGAGCATGAGGTACGAGTTGCCCGAACCCAGCAGCGGCCCCCCGAGCCCGAACGCGAGCGTGCCCAGGGGTTGAATCCAGACAGACACCGAGGGTTCCGATTCGTCATCCAAGGAGGGCGAGACGGCCTCGGACTGTGCCCACGCCGTTCCCGTGAAAAGACATGCCGCCAGGACCCAGAGCTTCTTCATCGATGACTCCCGTGCACTTCGAGTGTGCCGGGCCCGATAGCAAGCACTGGACCAGTCCCCGTTTCCCCCCGGGACACGCTCTTCTGGGAACGCGTCTTGTCTGACGTCTCCGCCCCGTGCCGCTCGGAAATCCGAGACCCTGACAGACATGACGCGGTTTCGCGCCACGCCCGCTGTCAGTGCAAGGTCTCCAGGACGCGATCCTGCTCCCGTCGAATCTCCTGGACCTTCTCCACCGTCTCCTTCGCTTCGTTGATGAGCTTCGAAGGCGGCGTGAGCTGGGGGGGAAGCCCCGGGAGTTCCTTGGCGAGCTCGGGCGGGAGTTCCTCCTTCGGGGGCGGCGCGGGGGCCTGGGGCTTGGAGGCGGGCTTCACGGTGACCTCGCCCCGCACCCTCGCGGCCCGGGAGCGGTAGCGCTCGGGGATGTCGTCCACCGAGTTCACCACCCGCGTCGTCCCCCGCTCATCCGTGTACCGGTACAGGCCCTCCTCGGCCACGAAGGCGCGCGCCTCCTCGGCCGGCGGAGGAAACCCGGTGCCGTCGAAGCCCAACCGGAACGTCTTCCCCTCCACGGTCTCGAACTCGATCGCCCGCCCATCGTCGGTGTACTTCGGGGGGGTTCCCGGCAGGCCCGCCGTCCCCTTCACCCAGGCGAGGCCGGAGAACGGCTCGCGCCGGACCTCCGGAGCGAGCACGGCGGTCCCCGCCCGGAGGAACTTCAGGCGCAGCCCCTGCTCATAGAGCGTGACCAGCTCCAGCCCCCGCCAGTCCTGTCCGACGAGCCCGGGCAGGGAATCGAGCACGATCAGGTGCTGGCCCTCCGGGGAGACGAACTTGAGTTGCTCCCGGGTCGCCACGCAGGTGTCCCACTTCCACATCACCTCGGTCCGCTCGAACGGAGTGGAGAGCGTCGAGCGGGTCGTGCACCGCGAGTCCTTGCCCCCGGGCAACCGCGTCTGCCGCACCTCCGCGCGTCCATCCGCGGAAAGGGCGCTCCATGACAGCTCGGGCTTTTCCTCCGCCAGGCCGGGAGTGTCATTCCCCTCCGCCGCGCGCGGGGAGGCGGGCGCCACCTCCGAGCCGCCATCGAGCGACAACTCGATCACGTCCGCCGGAGCCACGGGCTCGGAAGAGCGCTGACAGCCCACGAAGACCAACACCACCGCCAGACACTTCCCTCGCACACTGCCCCCTTTGAAGACTTCGGTGAGCGCTTCGGGCCGGACAGGGAGGAAGCGTACCCGAACACCGCCGCGCGGGCTCAACCGCGCTCCGCCAGGGCCGGGGCTTTTCGCAGCGCCGCCCAGTCCCTCAGCGCCCGGAGCGTGGGGAGGAGCGCCTGGCCGAAACCCGTCAGGCTGTACTCCACCTTCGGCGGCACCTGCGGATGAACGGTCCGCACCACGAGCCCATCGCGCTCCAGCTCGCGCAACTGCTGGATGAGCATCTTCTGCGACACGCCGGGGATGCCTCGCTCGAGCTCGGAGAAGCGCAGGACCGGCGTGTGGAGCAGGTGGAAGAGGATGACGAGCTTCCAGCGCCCTTCCAGCAGCCGCAAGGCCTCCTCCACCTGGGGCAGGGAGCAACCCGGCGAGCCCGGGCCCGTCTCCTCGGCGGCGCTCGGAGGGGGCTTTCTTTTCGGGGAGTACCCCGCCTTCTCGGGTGTTCTGGGCATCGCGCCAGCGTAATCGCTGGCTCCCGTGTGGGGCAATCACGGGCCCGGTGGCATGGGTCCCACGGGGAAGGGCCAGACCCCCTGATAACCTCTGGACGAAACCCCTCCTGGTCTGGGAGAGGGGCGGGAGTAGATGAGGAGGGATTCTTCGCCCCTCCCCGAGGTCTCATGATTCGTCTCGACAACATCGGCAAGCAGCACGGCCAGCAGATCCTCTTCGTGGAGGCCTCCGCTCAGCTCAACAAGGGCGAGAAGGTGGGCCTGGTGGGCCCCAACGGCGCGGGCAAGTCCACCCTCTTCCGCATGGTCGTCCAGCGCGAGCACCCGGACGAGGGCCAGGTGTCCGTCGACCGGGGCGTCACCATCGGCTACTTCGACCAGGACGTGGGCGAGATGTCCGGCCAGAGCGCGGTGGCCGCGGTGATGGACGGCGCGGGGCCGGTGTCGGAGATCGCCTCGGAGCTCAAGGCGCTGGAAGCGGCCATGGCGGACCCCGAGCGCATGGACGAGATGGACAAGCTCGTGGAGCGCTTCGGCGTCGTGCAGGGCCGCTACGAGGAGCTGGGCGGCTACGCGCTGGAGGGCAAGGCGCGGGAGATCCTCGCGGGCCTGGGCTTCAGCGAGGAGATGATGGACGGCGACGTGGGCGCGCTGTCGGGAGGTTGGAAGATGCGCGTGGCGCTCGCCCGCATCCTGCTCATGCGCCCGGACGTGATGCTGCTCGACGAGCCGAGCAACCACCTGGATATCGAGTCGCTCATCTGGCTGGAGAGCTTCCTCAAGAACTTCGAGGGCGCCCTGCTGATGACGAGCCACGACCGCGAGTTCATGAACCGCATCGTGACGAAGATCGTCGAGATCGACGGCGGCGAGCTGACCACGTACTCGGGCAACTACGACTTCTACGAGCAGCAGCGCGCGCAGAACGAGAAGCAGCAGCAGGCGCAGTTCGATCGCCAGCAGGCGATGCTCGCCAAGGAGCTGAAGTTCATCGAGCGCTTCAAGGCGCGCGCCTCGCACGCCGCCCAGGTGCAGAGCCGGGTGAAGAAGCTGGAGAAGATCGAGAAGGTGGAGCCGCCCAAGCGCCGCCAGACGCTGCTGTTCGACTTCCAGGCGCCGCCGCGCTCGGGTGACGACGTGGCGAAGCTCGAGCGCGTGGTGAAGGGCTACGGCAAGCGCCGCATCTACAACGGCCTGGACTTCCTCGTGCGCCGCGGCGAGCGCTGGTGCGTCATGGGCGTCAACGGCGCGGGCAAGTCCACCCTGCTCAAGCTCATCGCCGGGGACTCCAGGCCGGACGACGGCGCGGTGACGCTGGGCGGCAGCGTGAAGCTGGCCTACTTCGCCCAGCACGCCATGGAGATCCTCAAGCCCGAGCTGACCGTGTTCGACTCGCTGGTGGACAGGTTCCCCCGCGCGTCCCAGGGCTCGCTGCGCGCGCTCGCCGGGTGCTTCGGCTTCTCCGGGGAGGAGATCGAGAAGAAGTGCCGCGTGCTCTCCGGTGGCGAGAAGGCCCGGCTGGTGCTGGCGCAGATGCTCTACGATCCGCCCAACTTCCTGGTGCTGGACGAGCCCACCAACCACCTGGACATGGCCACCAAGCAGATGCTGATCACCGCGCTCGCCAACTACGAGGGCACCATGCTCTTCGTGAGCCACGATCGGCACTTCCTCGGGGCGCTGTCCAACCGGGTGCTGGAGCTGACGCCCGAGGGTCCCCACCTGTACGGCGGCGGCTACACCGAGTACGTGGCGCGCACCGGCCACGAGGCCCCGGGCCTGCGCAGCTGAAGCACTCCCCTGCCCCGGCATCCCTCGTCAGAGGAGCTTGCCGGGGTTGAGGATGCCGAGCGGATCCATCGCGGCCTTGATCGTGTGATGGAGCCGCGTGGTCTCGGCACCGAGCTGCTGGGCGAGGAAGGGGCGCTTGAGCAGCCCCACCCCGTGCTCGCCGGTGATGGTGCCCCCCAGGTCGAGCACGGCGCGCAGGATGTCGTCGAACGCCGCATGGGCCCGCGCCACCTCGTCCGCGTCGTTCCGGTCGAACACGAGCGTGGGGTGCATGTTGCCATCCCCCGCGTGGCCGAACGTGCCGATGAGAACCCGGCGCTCCGCGGCGATGCGCTCGACCGCCGCGAGCAGCTCCGCCAGGCGAGACACGGGCACGCAGACGTCATCCAGCAGCGTCGTCCCCTGCTTCTCCAGGGCGAGGAAGGCGAAGCGGCGCGCGGCGAGCAGGGACTCGCCCTCGGCCTCGTCGGAGGACTGGATGACGAAGGTGGCGCCGGCGGCCTCGCACACGGCGGCCATGCGCGCGCACTCCGCCACGCCCTGCTCTCCCCCCGCGTCCGAGCGCGCCAGGAGCAGCGCCGCCGCGTCCACGTCCAACCCCAGCGGCATGTGGGCCTCCACGGCGCGCACGGTGGCGCGGTCCATCAACTCCAGGAGCGAGGGCCGGGTGTCCGCCACGATGTCGATGACGGCCGCGCCCGCCGCGACGAGCGTGGGGAACGAGGCCACCAGGGTCGTGGCCTTGGGAGGACGGGGGCGCAGCCGCAACGTGGCCTCGGTGATGATGCCGAGCGTGCCCTCGGAGCCGACGAACAGGCGGGTGAGATCGTAGCCCGCCACGTTCTTCACCGTGCGGCCGCCGGTGCGCACGACGGAGCCATCCGCGAGCACCACCTCCAGCCCGAGCACGGCGTCTCCCGTCACGCCGTACTTCACGCAGCACAGGCCCCCCGCGTTGGTGGCGAGGTTGCCGCCGAGGGTGGAGAACTCCCAGCTCGCCGGGTCCGGCGCGTACCACAGCCCCACTTCCGCCGCGGCCACCTTGAGCGCGCCGTTGATGACACCGGGCTGGACGACGGCGAACAGGCTCTTGCGGTCCAGCTCCAGGATGCGGTTCATCCGCGTGAGCGAGAGGAGGAGGCAGCCGTCCACGGCGTTGGCGCCACCCGACAGGCCCGAGCCCGCTCCCCGGGCGACCACCGGGACGCGGTGGGCCGACGCCACCCGGAGCACCGCCTGCACCTCGGCCGTCGACGCGGGGCGGACGAGGGCACGCGCCACGCCCGCGGGGGCCCAATCGGCTTGATCCCTCCGGTGGGCCTCGAGCACGTCGGCGTCGGTGACGAGTCCCTCGGGCGGCAGCACGGCCGCGAGCTGCTTCAACCAGTCCACGCTCATGGGCGCGACGCTACATCGTCCAAGCTCCGTGGTAGGAGGGATGCATGTCGCAATCCGCTCCAGAGCGCCCCCTCGCCGTATTGGTGGGCGTCCAGCTCCCCAACGTCTCGGACACCGAACACGCCGCCGACCTCGCCGAGCTCGGCCGGCTGGTACATACCCTCGGCTACGAGGTCGTCGCGACCGTGAGCCAACGCCGCGACGGCATCGCGGCGGGAACGGTCCTCGGAACCGGAAAGCTCGAGGAGCTGGCCCGACTCACCGGAGGCCACGGCACCGTGCCCTCGGGAGCGCGCGCGCGCAAGTCGAAGGCCCGCGAGCGCTGGGAAGCCGAAACGGAGGAGGCGGAGGAGGCGGCGGCCGAGGCCGCCCCCGAGGCACCACCAGAAACCGGGGCCGAGGAGGCCGAGGAGGCCGACGAGGCCGAGGAAGCCGAGGAGGCCGAGGAAGCCGACGAGGCCGAGGAAGCCGACGAGGCCGAGGAAGCCGACGAGGAGCGCGCCGGGGCGAGGCCCACCGTGGTGGTGGTCGACCATGAGCTGACGCCCAGCCAGTTGAGCAACCTCGAGCGAGCCACCGGCGCCCAGGTGCTCGACCGCACCGGCGTCATCGTGGACATCTTCCACCGTCACGCGCGCAGCCGTGAGGCGCGGATGCAGGTGGAGATCGCCCGGCTCAACTACCTCGCCCCCCGGATGCGCGAGTCGACGGGAAGCCGCGAGCGCCAGCAGGGCCGGGGCTCGGGTGATTCGGCGATGGAGCTGGATCGCCGCAGGATCCGCGACCGGCTCGCCGAGCTGCGCGCGGGGCTCGCGTCCATCCAGCAGGACCAGGACAACCGGCGCTATGCCCGGAGGGACCAGCTCCGGGTAGCGCTGGTGGGCTACACCAACGCGGGCAAGTCCTCGCTCATGCGCGCCCTGACGGGCAGCGAGGTCCTGGTGGCCGATCAGCTCTTCGCCACACTCGACACCACGGTGCGGGCGCTGAAACCGGAGACCCGGCCGCGGATCCTCGTCTCGGACACCGTGGGCTTCATCCAGAAGCTGCCGCACGATCTCGTGGCCTCCTTCCGCTCCACGCTCGACGAGGCGCTGGAGGCCTCGCTGCTGCTCTACGTGGTGGATGCCTCCGACCCCACGTGGCAGGCCCAGCTCGAGGTCACCCGCTCCGTGCTCCGCGAGATTGGAGCGCAGAGCGTCCCGAGCCTGCTGTTGTTCAACAAGGCGGACCGGCTCTCCGCCGAGGCTCGCGAGGCCCTGCTCCAGGAGCACCCCGAGGCGCGCGTCCTCTCGGCGCACTCGCCCGACGACGTCGCGGCGCTGCGCCAGGGCATCGTGGAGTTCTTCGAGCGCTCCATGATCGAGGCGGACCTGGTGATTCCCTATGCGCGCCAGGGACGCCTCGGCGAGGTGTACGAGCATGCCCGGGTCCTCACCGAGTCCTTCGACGAGAACGGCCGGACCCTGAGGATCCGGGCGCTCCCGGCGGCGATCGCCCGGCTCACCCACGCCTTCGGGACGTGAGCCCCATCAACGCGGGCCGCAGCCGATGCGCTGCGTGCCCACGGCCAGGTCATCGATCCACCAATCCGTGGGCACCGACAGGCCCTGGTAGAGGAAGACGCCGGTTTCCATCACCGTGAAGTTCTCGGCCTTCTCCCGCACCGGCCGCGTCGTCGTGGGGGGATCCGAGAAGACGAACCGCTCGGGCCACTCGAGCTCGACTCCGTTGAGCCAGACACGGGGCTCGGCCGCTTCCGGTTCACTCCCGTTGGCTCCATCGAAGAGCCATTCGAGGCACGTCCACTCATCCAGCACGAGCGGCGTGCCCGAGACCTGCACCCACTCGGGAAAGCCAGGCGGCTCGGGCGGGTGCCAGATGGACATGTACTTCTGTTGATAGGTGGCGACCTCGTACCAGTCGAGCGTGTCGAAGGCGCGCTCGGTGCTTCCCGGCCGTGGGTAGCGCGCGTTGAAGAGCCCCGCGTGGGAGACGGGACGCTCGGGAGTCGTGTAGACATACGCCCGACCCCAGAGCACGGGGCCGAAGCCGGCGGGCAGCTCGAAGCGGATCGTCTTCTTGGGCCCCCCCTGCGAGCCCTCCTTGCCGCCAACCAGTTGCCTGGCGTGCAGCGCGTACCGGCCCTGGTGCGCACGCGTGTCATCCACGAGCAACTGGCCCTGGAACTCGTCGCGAGCCGCCGTCCAGCCAGCCGGCATCGTCCCTTGCTCGAAGTCCCAGCACAGGGTCCCCGAGGCCGCGCACCCGGTGGCGGCACCCGGGCCTTCGCCACCACTCCCCCGGCTCGCCTGACCTCCCGCACAGGCGGCGGCGAAGGCCAGGATCAGCAGCGAACTCGAACTCCATGATGCGATTCGGATACGCAATCCGGTCACCTCTTTCGAAAGTCCACCGCGCACCCGGTGGGGCCTGGCGTTGTTCTCCCGGTAGCAGTGACAAACACTGAGCGGCTGCGTAGACGCGTTCCCTCTTCCCGCTCCTGTAAGATGTAGAACAGAAGAGGGGGAACCCATGAAACGCCGAGACGGGCCAGAGAAGCGATGGACTGTCGGCGCGACGGGGCTCCGGCTCCAGGCGCGACGTCCCCGCGCGAGCCGCTCCTCCGCCTTCCGTCCCACGAGCCTGAGTTCATCCAGAGACACGGAGCCCCCCGACATGCTCACCATCCCAGGCTACACCCTACGAGGGGCCCTCAAGGCCACCGGGACCAACCTGCTCTTCCACGCCCTGCGGGACGTGGATGGCCTGCCACTCATCGTCAAGACGCCCGTGGCCGCCGTCGGGCCGCGTGAGAGCGAGCGCTATCGCCGCGAGTTCAACATCCTCCAGCGCATCCGCGACGTGCGGGGCGTGCTTCGGGCCCATGCCTGCGAGCAGCTCCAGGATCGGCCGAGTCTGTTGTTGGAGGAGGTGGAAGGAGAGGTGCTGTCCGCGCGCACGGGCAAGCCCTTCCCCGTGCGCGGCGTGCTGGACATGGCCATCTCCCTGACGACCACCCTGGCGGAGATCCATCGCCGCGGCGTCATCCACAAGGACATCAAGCCCTCCAACATCATCCTCACGCCCTCGGGGGAGGCGCGCCTCATCGACTTCGGCACCGCCACCCTCCAGATGGTCGAGCACGTGGACGCGGCGCCGACCACGCTCGTCGAGGGAACCCTGGCCTACATGTCGCCCGAGCAGACCGGGCGGATGAACCGCTCGGTGGACTACCGCACCGACTTCTACTCGCTGGGTGTCACCCTCTATGAGCTGCTGGCGGGCATGCGCCCCTTCCATGGGCGTGACGCGCTCGAGTGGTTCCACGTCCACATGGCGGTGGAGCCCCAGCCGCTCACCGAGCGCGTCGCGGACATTCCTCCCGTGCTGTCCGCCATCGTGCTCAAGCTGCTGGCCAAGGTGGCCGAGGAGCGCTACCAGAGCGCCGATGGGCTGAAGGCGGACCTGGAGCGCTGCCGGGACAACCTGCTGCGGGGCCAGCACGAGGACTTCCCTCCGGGGATGTACGACTTCCCCACCCGCTTCCAGCTCCCCCAACGTCTCTATGGGCGCGACGCCCACGCCGCCGCGCTGCTCCAGGGCTTCGAGCGCGTCGCCCGGAGCGGACAGCCCGAGCTCATCCTGGTGCGCGGCTATTCCGGCAGCGGCAAGTCCGCGGTGGTGCACGAGCTGCACAAGCCCGTGGTGCGCCACCGCAGCTTCTTCCTGCGCGGCAAGTTCGAGCAGTTCCAGCAGGCCAGCCCCTACTCCACCCTGGCGCAGGCCATCCGCGGGCTGACGCAGCAACTGCTCGCGGGCAGCGACGAGTCCCTGGCGTACTGGCGCGGGCGCCTCCAGGAGGCCTGGGAGGGGCAGGGTCAGGTGCTCGTGGACGTGGTGCCCCAGCTCGAGCTCGTCGCGGGCAAGCAACCCCCCGCTCCGGAGCTGCCTCCCTCCGAGGCCCAGCAGCGCTTCAACCGCGTGTTCCGCGAGTTCCTCGGCCTCTTCGCCACCTCGGAGCACCCGCTCGTCCTCTTCCTGGATGATCTGCAGTGGGCCGATCCCGCCAGCCTCCAGCTCCTCCTTCACCTGCTCACCCACGCGGACACGCCGCCCATCCTGCTCATTGGCGCCTACCGCGACAACGAGGTGGGCCCCTGCCATCCCCTGGCGCGCGCGCTCGAGGAGATGCGCACGGCCGGTGCGCGCACGCGGGACGTCCAGCTCGAACCCCTGGGGCTCGAGGAGGTGCGGCAGCTCGCCACGGACGCGATGCCCGGCGCGAACGAGGGGCTCATCGCGCCGCTCTCGGCCCTGGCCCTGGAGAAGACCGGAGGCAACCCCTTCTTCCTCCTGCAGTTCCTGCTGACGCTCCACCAGGATGGACTCCTGGTGCACGCCCCCGACGGCACCTGGAGGTGGGACGAGGACGGAGTCCGGGCCCGGGGCTACTCGGACAACGTCGTCGACTTCATGGTGGGCAAGCTGCGTCAGTTCCCCGCCGGCACCCAGCACCTGCTGCGGCTGGCCGCCTGCGTGGGCAACTCCTTCCCGCTCCAGATGCTGAGCGCGCTCCGCGGCGACACGGAGGCCGCCGAGCTGGAGCGGAACCTGGAGCCCGCCTTCCAGGAGAACCTGCTGGTGCGCACCGGCGCGGATCAAGGCCGGTTCAGCCATGACCGCATCCAGCAGGCCGCCTATGCCCTCATCGAGGAGCAGGAGCGCAATCTCGTCCACCTGCGGATCGGCCGCATGTTGCTGGCGAACCTGTCCCCGGAGGCCCTGCAGGAGAAGCTCTTCGATGTCGTGAGCCAGCTCAACGCCGGAGCGGAGCTGCTCCACGATGACGCGGAGCGCCTGCGCGTGGCCCACCTGAACGCCGAGGCGGGCCGGCGGGCCAAGGCCTCGATCGCGCTGCGCTCGGCCATCACCTACTTCACCAAGGCCTTCCAGCTCCTGCCCGGCGATCCCTGGGAGACGGAGCCCGTGCTCGCCATCAAGCTGAGCCTGGAGCACGCCAGCTGCAAGTTCATGAGCGGCAATGCCGCCGACGCCCTGCAACTGGTGGAGGGGTTCCTGGGCCGCGCCCGCACCCGCGCGGACATCGCGGCGGTGTACTGCCTGAAGACAGACATCCTCATCGGCATGGGCGACATCCAGACCGCCGTGACCTGCCTGCTGGAAGGATTGGCCCTGGTGGGCATGCCCATGTCCCCGCACCCCACCTGGGAGGAGGTGGAGGCCGCCAACGCGGAGGTGTGGGCCCTGTTGGGAGAGCGTTCCATCGAGAGCCTCGTCGGGCTGCCGCCCATGACCGATCCAGACATGGAGGCGGTGATGAGCCTCCTGGGCGCCATGTATGCGCCCGCGTTCGTCACGGACACGAACCTGCTCATCCTCCATCTCAGCCGGATGGTCGCGCTCAGTCTCCGTCATGGCAACACGGCCGCCTCCGTGCACGGCTACTCCTGGTATGGAGTGGTGCTCGGCTCCGCCTTCAAGCGCTACCCGGAGAGCCTCGCCTTCGGCCAGCTCGCGTGCGACCTCGCCGAGAGCCGGGGGTTCACCGCCCTGAGGGCCAAGGCGCTCTACGGCCTGGAGATCATCAGCTACTGGACCCAGCCCCTGTCCATCGGGCTGGGGCTCGTGCGCGAGGCCTTCCAACAGGCGCTCCAGAGCAGTGACAGTCAGATCGCCGGCTACTGCTGCAACCACATCGTCACGGACCGCTTCCTGCTGGGGCACGATCTGGAGGAGGTCTACCGGGAATCGGTGGCGAACCTGCACTTCACCCGGGGAGCCGACTTCCTGGACTCGGGCGACATCATCTACTTCACCCAGCGCCATGTGCAGCAGCTGCGCGGTCTCACGGCCTCGTTCGGCACGATGAATGGCGAGGACTTCGACGAGGAGACCTTCGAGGCCGGATTGACGCCGCAACGCATGAGCACCATGCGCTGCTGGTATTGGCTCATCAAGGCACAGTCGCGCTACATGAGCGGCGCGTACCAGGAGGCGCTCGAGTGCGCCAACAAGAGCGAGGAGCTGAGCTGGTCCTCGCTCGGTCACATCCAGCTGATGGACCTGCACCTCTTCCGCGCCCTGGCCCTGGCCGCCTGCTACGCGCGGATGACGCCCGAGAAGCGGCAACAGGCGCTCGCGGAGATACGGCGGCACCAGCAACGACTGGCGGAGTGGGCCCACCACTGCCCCTCGACCTTCCTCGCCCCCGAGCGGCTCGTCGCCGCGGAACTCGCCCGGCTCACGGGCCAGCGGGACGAGGCGCTCCAGGCCTACGAGCACGCCGTCCAGTCCGCGCGCGAGCACGGCTTCCTCCAGCGGGCCGCCCTCGCCTACGAGCTGGCCGCGCGCTTCTGGCGCGAGCAGCGCATCCCCACCCTCACCGAGGCCTATGCGCGCAAGGCCCGCGAGGCCTGGCTGCGCTGGGGGGCGCTGGGCAAGGTGCAGCAACTGGACTCGGAATGGCCCTTCCTGGCCACTCCCGAGGCCGGCGCGCCGAACGTCACGGACACCAGCTCGACGCGGATCGACGCGCTCACCCTGGTGAAGGCCCAGCAGGCCATCTCCGAGGAGATCGTCCTCGAGCGGTTGGTGGCCTCGCTGTTGCGCATCGCCATGGAGAACGCCGGGGCCCAGCGCGGCGCCTTGCTGCTGCCGCAAGGCGACAAGCTCGCGCTCGCGGCGCTCTCGGGCACCGTCTCCGGACAGCCCACCACCGGCGGCTCCGAGTCCCACCTGCCATGGACCGTCATCTCCTACGTCAAGCGCACGCGCGAGCACGTGCTCATCGGTGACGCCTCCCAGCCCCATCCCTTCTCGTCCGATACCTGGCTCGAGCAGAGCCACGCCCGCTCGGTGCTCTGCCTGCCACTGATGCGCCGGGAGGAGTTCCGCGGGGTGCTGTACCTGGAGAACACCCTGGCCACCAATGCCTTCACCCCGGGCCGCATCGCGCTGCTCGGCCACCTGGCCTCCCAGGCCGCCATCTCCATCGAGAACGCGCGGCTGTACGCCGACGTGCAGAACGCCGAGGCCGCCCTGCGCCGCTCCAACGACGAGCTGGAGAAGCACGTGGAGGAGCGCACGCGCGAGCTCAAGCGCACCCAGGTGCGCCTGGTGGACGCCGCGCGCGCGGCGGGCATGGCGGAGATCGCCGCCAACGTGCTGCACAACGTGGGCAACGTCCTCACCAGCGCCGTCATCAATCTCCAGATGGTGCGCGAGACGATGAACGCCTCGCGCCTGGGACGGCTCAAGCAGGTCACCCAACTGCTCGACGAGCACCACGGCGACCTCCCGGGCTTCTTCGCCCGGGATGTCCGCGGCGCGCAGCTCCCCGGCTACCTGTCCGCGCTCTCCGAGGAGCTCCTGCGCGAGCGCTCCTCGCTCCAGGAGGGCATGGCCGCCATGGACAAGCACATCGAGCACATCCGGGCCATCGTCCAGGTCCAGCAGACCTATGCCCACAGCACCCTCGTCACCGAGGAGTGCGACCTCGGGCGGCTCGTGGAGGATGCCCTGAGCCTCCAGCGGGCCTCGCTCCAGCGCCACGGCATCACCGTCACCAAGGAGCTCGCCCCCGTCCCCAAGGTCTGTCTGGACAAACACAAGGTGTTGCAGATCCTCATCAACCTCATCAGCAACGCCAAACACGCCATGAACCCCATGCCCGAGCCGCAGCGTCACCTGCGCGTGCGGCTGGACACGGAGGGCAACACCGCGCGCATCCAGGTCGTCGACAACGGCATGGGCATCATGCCGGAGATTCGCAACCGGCTCTTCGGCCAGGGCTTCACCACACGCACCGGGGGGCATGGGCTGGGCCTGCACTCCAGCGCGCTGGAGGCGCGCATCCTCGGGGGAAGCATCAGCCTGGAGAGCGAGGGCCCCGGCAAGGGCGCCACGGCCACCCTCAAGATTCCCCTCTCCTGAACGCGGGGCCTCCGGACCGGGGGCCCCGGCCACGGAGAAAGGGAAACCCCTCCTGCTTGGAAATCATCCCTGCTCGCGGATTCCACTCGCTGTGCGGGCAACCCGCGTTCCTCCGTCATTCCTGACACCGCGTCTGGAGTTCGGTCCGCGCGTCCAGAACGTGGTGTCTTGCTCTTGTTCATGATATGTTTTGAAGACTCCCACTTTCACCAGATGGAGAGGATTATGGGCTCATTGGAAGGGAAGACCGCCCTCATCACGGGCGGCGGCTCGGGTATTGGTTTCGCCATCGCGGAGCGCTACGCGCGGGAGGGAGCAGAGGTGGTGCTCGCCGGGCGGAGCCAGCAGCGGCTGGACAAGGCGGTGGAAAAGCTTGGCCGGGCCGCACGCGGCGTGGTGACGGACGTCGCCGACGAGGCCCAGGTCGAGCGGCTCATCGACTCCGTGCCCCGGATCGATCTGCTGGTGACGTGCGCCGGAGGCGCGGTGTTCGGGCCAGTGGAGCAGGTACCGCGCAAGTCATGGCGTGACCTGTTCGACGCGCGCTTCTTCGGCCAGCTCTCCGCCTGTCATCACGCCGTCCCGAAGATGCCCCCGGGCAGCGCCATCGTGCTGTGCTCGGGCGTGGCGGGTCATGCGGCCCTGGTGAACTACTCCGGAGGCGCGGCCCTGTGCGGCGCGGTCAACGCCATGGGGCGTTCGCTCGCGGTCGAGCTGGCCCCCAAGGGCATCCGGGTGAACGTCCTCTCCCCCGGACTGACACGTGGCACCGACATCGACTGGCAGGTGGCCCCCGAGAAGATCGACGCGTTCATGTCCAGCCTCATGGAGCGCATCCCCATGAAGCGCACGGCGACGGCGCGCGAAATGGCGGATGCCGCCTTCTTCCTGGCGACGAATGCCTACGCCACCGGCGTGGTGCTCGACATCGATGGGGGCTGGACGGCGGTCTGAGCCCCGCTCGGCGCCGGGGGCGCCAGTCATTTCCCAGCCACGTGGGAAATGCTATCCACCGCCCCCCCATCATGAAGAACACGAATTCCGTCGAACCCTCTCGCCCCTGGAGAAAGTGGAGGGGCCTGCTCGGCCCGGCGCTCCTGGGACTCGGAATGCAGGGCTGCGCCCCGGAGGATGCCTCCGGGACGGTGATGGCGTACGTCTTCGCGCGCGACGAGGCCACGGGCCAGTACGCGCTCGGCCGGCACCCGGTGGAGAACCTGGAGTCCCTGCGGGAGCTGCGCGGTCGCGACGTCGACTTCCGCAGGGGCTCCGAGTTGATGACCTCCAGCTACGAGCGCGGCTCGCCCTTCGCGCTGGAGTACACGCGCGAGGCGGACGGCACCCTCGTCCCGGCGGACATGCACTCGCTGTATGCCCTCAGCCTGTACCGGAGCATGGATCGCACGGCCACGCTGCTGCGCGCCCACGGCCACGTGCCGCGGCGCCGCCTGGACGTCCTCTACTACCCCCGCCTGGACAACATCCTCATCGGAGATGGCCGCGCGCAGCTCACCGACAACGCGGCCTACTCCTCCGTGGGGCCGTGCTTCCTCATCGTCCCCTCCTTCCTGATCAACGGCCTGCCCATGATGCTCAACGAGGGCGTGGTGGCGCATGAGTTCGGGCACGCCGTCATCCAACAGGAGATGTTCGGTGACGCGGAGAGCACGCCGGGGGAGGGCGACGCCTCCTGGGACACCACCCGCCGCGACCTGTCCGCCATGCACGAGGGCGTGGCGGATCTGTTCGGACTGATTGCCACGGGAGACCCGGACTTCGTGCTCGCCACCATCGACGCCGACCGCGACATGGCCGAGCCGCGGGACTACACCCAGACGAGGCGGGAAGAGGTCGTCCTGGGAGAGGACTTCGAGCCGCATGCCCACGGCTCGCTGCTGGCCCGGGCCGTCTACGAGCTGTGGCCCAAGGACGCCCAGGGCCGCATCTCCCCGGAGGGCCGCTCGCGGCTGCTCACGGCCACGCTCGCCACGTTGCGTGAGCTGAAGTTCGAGAAGGACACCTTCACCCTCGCCTCCTTCGCCAACACGCTGGTGACCCACCTGAGCCTCGAGGAGCGCGAGGCCGCGTGCGCCGTCCTCCTGAAGCGGATGAAGCCCCTGAGCGCCACCCTCACCTCCTGCGAGGTGGCGCCATGAGCCGCTGGTTCTTGCTCGGCGGGGTGCTGCTGGCCGGACAGGCCGGTGCCGTTCCCCTTCGCGCGGGCGTGGACGTGGCGCTGCTGCTGCGACAGGAGGCCCCGGGCCATCGCACGGGGCTGCTCAGCGGAGGCCCGCGCGTCGTGTTCGAGCTGGGGCGCTACCTGGCCCTGTCCGGCGACTACCGCTTCGCCTGGTCCTCCGAGGGCACCGTGGCCCCCGTCGTCACGCGCTACCACCGCTTCAGCGTGCGTCCAGAGCTGCACCTGCCCGTGCGCACCACGGACTTCGTGCTCGCCGCCGGCCCGGCCCTCACCGTGTTCCACTCCTCGCTCGGCGGCGGTGGCACGCACGTGTCCACCACCGCCGCGCGGATTGGCCTCTCCGGCGGCGCCGCGGTGGACATCCACCTCGAGCCCCTCACCCTGCGCACCGGCCTGGATCTGGTGTGGGCCGCCCAGCGGATGGATGTCTCCGTGGGCATCGGCGCGCTCTTCACCTTCGGAGGGGAACCGTGAAGGCCCTCGCTCTCGTCCCGCTGCTCCTGTGCTCGCCCGCGCTCGCCGCCACCCCACGCAACGCCCTGCTGGACGTGAGCGCGGACGTGCTCGAGCCCGGGGAGTCCCAGCTCGATCTCTTCTTCGGCCAGCTCGCGTTCGGCGTCCTGCCGCGCGTTCAGCTCTCCAGCCAGGTGGCGCCCTATCTCCTCACCCTGCTCAACCTGTCCGCCAAGGTGCAGGTGTTGGATCGGCCGGAGCTGCGCGTGTCCGTGGAGGGCGGGGCGTACTGGCTGGCCATCGGCCGGCTCGTCGACGCCAACGTGCTCTCCATTCCCGTGGCCGTGCGCGGCACGGTGCCCCTCTCGGACAACCTGAATCTCCACCTGGGGGCGGGCTACCATCGCTTCGCCTTCGACTTCGCCGGGACGTCGACCGATAGCAACGCGCTGCACGTGGAGACCACGCTGGCGCGTCACGACTCGCGCGGCGCCTTCCTGCTCACCGCGAAGGCACCCCTGCTCAACATCCAGCACGCGCGCTCCCAGAGCGCCATCGACAACCGGCCGCTGGAGGGCACGCTCGCGCTGGACGGCATCTCCTCCTGGAGCGTGATGCTCGCGCGCGATCACCTCTTCGGGAAGACAGGCCACGTGCGCTTCGGCATCGGCTATCGCCATCGGCCCGGCATCCTCCTGGTCGAGTCGATCGGGCCCGTGGTGCTAAACTTCAACCTCTACTGGCGCTGAGCCCCCGGAAAGAGCGCGGCTCATGCCGCCCCAACTCCCTGTCCCAGGCAGCCAACTAGAGGGTACCCGCCCCCTTGAGTCGAACCCACTCACTGGGGACCGGTCCGCACCTGCCGGGCAGCGCTCCGCGCGGCCATGGCTCGGGCCACCGCGTGAAGCAACGCGCCCGTCCCCACCACCGTGGCGGTGGCGAGCAACTGCGTACGAGAGCACCCGGCGAGCAGCAGCAGGCACAGGGATGTCCCGAGCACTGGCACGGCCGCTCCACCCGGCACGGTGAAGACACGCCGCGCATCCGAGGCCGACTCGCGGCGCAGCGCCAACACCGCCGCGCAGCTCGTTCCGAAGACCATCAATCGGCCCACCGAGCTCGCGGCCGCGAGTGCCCCGAAGTTGGACGAGAGCGACAGCGCCCAGGCACACGCCGCGAAGAGGGCCACCGCCACGTGCGGGGTGTGGAAGCGCGGATGCAGCCGGGCGAGCACCGCCGGGAGCTGTCCATGGGAGGCCAGGGCGTGCAACAGCCTCGGGGCGACGAGCAGATTCCCACTGGTGGTGCCCAGCGTGGAGATGACCGCGCCCAGTCCGATGAGGAGGGCACCCGGGGCTCCGAGGAGCGCCTCGGCCGCCGTGGCCAGGGGAGCCGGGGAGCGGGCGATGTCCGGCACCGCGCGCTGCGCGACGAACTGGATGGACGCGTACACCCCCGTGGTGAGCAGCAGGGACGCGACGAGCGCCACCGGCAGGTGTCGGCGCGGTGACACCATTTCCTCCGTCGGAATGCTCGCCGTCTCGAAGCCCCCGAAGGCGAAGACGAGCAGCAGCGCGGCGTCCACCGCACCGCTCGGGGACGGCAGCACCGCCGGGCTGGGTTGCGCGGCCGGCGCGGAGCACAATCCCACCGCCACGAAGAGGCCGAGCGGCAGCAGCTTGCCGATGGCCAGCAGCACCACGGCCAGCGCTCCCTGGCGGACGCCAAGCACGTTGAGGCCCGTGAGCGCGAGCAGGGTGAGCGAGATGTACAGCCCCCGCCCCAACGGAGTGGCGAGCCACGGGAGGAGGTGGCCCGCGTAGGCCGCGCTGGCATGGGAGATGGCCGCCACCGACGCCAGGCGGCTGAGCGCGAAGACCCAGCCCGTCTGGAACCCGATGAAGGGGCCGAACGCCTCGCGCGCATAGAGGTACGGGCCTCCGTCGCGCTCGAAGCGGCTGCCCAATTCCGCGAAGCACAGGACGATGGCCAGCGTCACCAGCGCCACCCCGAAGTAGGACACCGGGGCCGCCGCGCCGAACAGCCCCGCCACCTGCGCGGGGAGGGCGAAGATGGCCGAGCCAATCACTCCATTGAGCGCGAGCGCGAGCAGACCGCCCAGGCCGATGGCGCGCGTGCGTCTCGCGAGAGGGGGAGAAGGCGTCATGGAGGCGCTCATACTACCTCGAGGGGCCGCGCGGCCTCTCCACCGACCGGGCGACGGCGTCTACCTCGCTCCTCCTGGAGCGTGATGCTCGCGCGTGATCACCTCTTCGGGAAGACGGGCCATGTGCGCTTCGGCATCGGCTATAGCCACCGGCCCGGCATCCTCTTTTTTCGGGTTTCCGTGCAAGAACCGCGAGCTGCCTGCGTCCAACAGGGAGAGGGCGAGCGGGGCCACGGGTGGCCGTGGTCGAGGTGCGCGCTCGCGCTTGTGTCCCTGCGTCCATCCTTCGCACGCGGGGAGACAGGCATGGCCAAGAGCCGCCTACGGGTGGCAACGCTGGAGTGTTCGACATGAATCCTGGTTTGAAGTGCGACATGGTGGTGTTGAGGGCGGCGCTGGTGTGCCTCGCCTTGGTGGGCTGTGGCGGCGGAACGGCCGACAGCGGCACGCCTTCTGGCTCGGAGCCACTCCCCGAGTCCGCACCACCGGCAGCCGAAGCCGTGCCCGACTCCGAGTCGGCTGGCTCCGCACTCGCCGCGGAGGGATGGGAGACGGTGGCGAACCAGTATCAGACCTTCACGCTGGACAAGCCGTCGACGGTCAGATTCGGTCTAGGTGATAGTTGGGTCACTCGAGAGTTGGCCGCGGGCAGCGTGTATTGCTTCTTCAATCCGGACCCGGCGCCTGGTCAGTTCAAGACGTGCCAGCGCAGCACGCAGCCTGCTCCCGTGCCGGAGCAGGCGCTCAGCCCCGCGTGTGCCTCGTTCTATGCCCCTGACTTCGCGCTCACCAGCACCCGCCAGGCCAACCCCATTCCCACGGTGGCGAAGCCCGCCAAGGGCGTGGCGGTTTCGGAGCCCACCTACAAGACATGCGTCGTACGCGCCACCGACCACACCGCTGACGGCGTGTCGGGCTTTGCCCGAAACGACTACTCGCGCCGGCAGGCCTTCAACGCGAACAGCACGAAGCAGCTGGTGGCCGCCCTCGATGGGTATTGGCATGTGTATGACGCCAACACCCACGTGCGCCTGAAGAAGCTGTCGGGCCCGGGGGGTGACGCGGAGCCGCAATGGCACCCGACGAATCCGGACCTGCTGTACTACCTGCCCACCGTTGGCATCGGCATGAAGCTCCACGAGCTGAACGTCTCGACCGGGACCTCCCGCGTCGTGGGCGACTTTGGCGCACGGTTGAAAGCCAGGTGGCCGGCCGCGATGGCGGCATGGACGAAGTCGGAAGGTTCCCCCTCGGCGAACGGACGCTACTGGTGCTTCATGGTCGACGCGAACGACTGGATCAGCGCTGGCGTGTTCACCTGGGACCGCGACACCGACACCATCCTGGGCACGTACGACACCCAGGGCGAGCGTCCCGACCACGTGAGCATGTCCCCCAGCGGTAACCACTGTGTGGTGTCCGGCGACGGTGCACGGGGCACGGTGGCGTTCTCGCGGGACTTCAGCACGAAGACCCAGCTGCTCGCGATGTCCCAGCACTCGGACCTCGCGCTGGACGCCAATGGCGACGATGTCTACGTGGCCATCGACTACGGCTCCAACGCGGGCGACGTGTTCATGGTGAACCTGCGCACGGGCGTGCGCACGGCGCTGTTCTCGACATACCTGAGCGGCACTGCGACAGCGTTGCACGTCTCGGGCAAGGCGTTCGCCAGGCCCGGCTGGGTGGTGGTCAGCACCTATAGCGACGGTGGCGGCTCGCTGCAGTGGCTGCACCGCAAGGTGATGGCCGTGCAGCTGAAGGCCAACCCGACGGTCTACACGCTGGCGCACCACCGCTCCACGCCGAACGGTTACTGGACTACGCCGGTCGCCAGCGTCAACCGCGACTTCACCCGGGTTGTCTTCAACTCCAACTGGGGCAGTGGCAGCGACACGGACGTCGACACGTACGTGATCGAGATTCCGGCGGGCGCGTTGAAGTAATGCCGCGGCACGTTGCCAATGCAGGAGGGCCCCTCGGGGCCCTCTTTTCCTATAATCCTTTCGCAGCCAGCGCGGCGATTTCGTAATCGCCGTCATCTACCAGCCGTTCCCATCCCTCGAGCCTGCCGAGGCCCAGCACGCGGGCCATCGACAGCAGCAGGCTTTGCCCTGCGACCGGACGATCCGGCGCGAGCGCATATATCGGGTCGGCGAACGCCGCCTGCGGCGTGGTGATGGTCCACCCCATCTGCCTGAACATCGCAATCACATCGTCCAGCCACATCGCGTTGATCAGGTTGTGGTGCATGAGAATCACCTGCGCGATATCCCGGCCCTGCAGCTTCCGCGACAAGTCGCGATAGGCGAGGGCTCGCTGGCGGATGTGACTCAAATAGGCATCTCTAGATCGATACCGTCGCTTGCGCTCATCGTTCCTCCTGGGCCGCGTGGCGAGACCGGCTGGGAAACTAGCAGAGACGCAAGTGGGAACCGCTCAGCCCTTGGGCGGAGAGCCCGTTGCCACCGGCGCTCCCCCGGTCGGCACCGTCACGTTGTCGTTGGACGTGCGGCACCTGTGCCTGGTGTGGAGGCAGGCGCCGGGTATTGGCGTACCTGACGACACCCGACGCCGCGACGCGGACGGCCGGCTACTGGATGTTGCCCGTGACGCTCGCGTTGCCCGTCAGCGTGAAGGTGCACGAGGTGCGCTTCTGACCGCCGGAGGAGCACGCGCCGGACCAGATGGCCGACCGGCCGCTGTCCACCGACAAGGTGATCTGCCTGCCCGCGACGAACGTCCCCGAGCTGGGAAGCCCCACGGAGGAATAGATGCCCGTCGGGTTCGAGGTGATGGTGGGACCCGAACGTCCGGTGGCGGTGACGGACAGGGTGGCGTTGGTCGGCGTGGCGTTCGCGACGGTCACACCGAGCAAAAGGCCGTGTCAGTCCGGCGCGGCATCCGAGGGCGCAGCACAGCCGCTGTCGTCACAGGCAGCGGAGGGAAGCACCTGGGTTTTAGACCGCCGCACATCGAACGCCGGGCCCGGATGAGCCTCGAGCAGCAGGGACTGCAGCTCGGCGCCTAGCCACAGGTCGTCATGAACACCGAAGATCTGCCGGCGAAGACGTCCCTGCGCGTCGATCAACACCGTCGTCGGCGTTCCCCGCATGGCGTACGCGCTCATTGTCTGCGGGATGGGATCTCCGGCTTCGCCCGGTGCGTCCACGCCCACCGGGAACTTCACCCGGTATTCGTGGAGGAACGCCCGAAGGGACTCGAGCTTCATGGCCTCGTGGTGCTCGAAGACCGTGTGCAGCCCGACCACGACGAGCGGCGCGCCCGCGAAGACTTCAGCGACGCGCTGTGCCTGCGGAATGCCTCGGGCGACGCAGCCAGGGCAGAGCATCTGGAATGCGTGGAGGAGGATGACCTTGCCGCGAAGTCGCTCGAGGGAGAGCGGCTGAGGCGTGTTGAGCCAGGCGGTCGTCCGCCACGCGGGAGCGGGGCGCAACGTCATTAGAAGTCCCCGTCCTTGACGTAGGGGTGGGCCCAGAGCGTCACCTGCAACAGGCAGGACTTGAGCCACGCCGCGGACATCTTCTCGACGTCCTCCGCGGAATGGCCCTGCCTGGCCAGGAAGGGGCGCAGGGTAAAGGTCACCGGGAAGATGAGCGCGAACAGGTCCCGAAAGGGCACGACGTCCGTCGAGGGGGCTCCGTCGGTCTTGTTCTTCTTCACCCGATGGTGGCGCAGGCCGATCTCGTGCTGGTAGTCGAGCCAGGCCTGGTCGTACTGGGCAAGCGACGTATCGAGAATCCACTGGCCGAAGCGCTTGCGGACGAGGCCAAGGTAGTCGCCCAGGGGCTTGCCGTCCTTCTTTCCACTGAACGAGGCGAGCAGATGCGGCTGACTCCCAACAAACCCGTACCAGACGTCGAGGATCGCCTCGACGTGCCCCTTCACGATGTCGTGCGACATGCGGAGGTACTTCACGTCCTCTTCGCCGAACAGGACGCTGGCCTTCATCTTCTCGAAGTCGGTGAGGGACACAGGTGAACGCGCAACGGACGGGGTGCCATGGGTATAGCCGGGGATGTCGCTCATTTCTTCGTCTCCTTCGTGGAGCAAAGCTCCGCTGTCGCCGTCGGCCGGAATGGCCGCGAACTGTGTGAGACGGAAGGTAGAGCGCTACCGGCACCCTCGAAAGAGCCGGTTTCACGAAGCAGACTGGGCCGGTGTTACGTCCCTGGAAGTCGATCCGTCCTCGCCCGTGCCGCCAGGAGAAGGAAGGTGAAGACGGCATCCCACGGCTTGAAGTACGACAGGAAGACAGGGTCAGAAGGTGTAGCGGAGACCGAGGCGCACCTGCCGGGGCGCCTGGTACGCCAAGGGCCGCTTGAAGTTCCGGTTGACCTTGTCCGGGGTGAGCGGCTCGCCCCCAACCGTCTTGATCATGCCTGGAGTGACGAACCCCCCGTCCGGCACCGGCGTCTCGAGCGGCAACACGTGCTCATTGGCGTAGAGCTCATCCACCCGCGTCGCTCGTTGGAAATTGAAGAGGTTGAACACGTCCAAGGTGAAAGACACCACCGTGTCCCCACCGAGGCGGTAGTTCACCCCCACGTTGGAGTCGATGTTGTGAACCCACGGGGTACGCTCCCCGGATGAGCCGCGCGGCAGGATGAAGACCTTGTCCCGCCCGTACATCGCGTGCCCGCCCAGGTAGTTGATGGGAGTGCCCGAGCGGCCGAGATAGGACAGGCCAAGGCTGGCGGACACTTCACGGGTGAGGTGGAACACCCTGGCGCCGAAGAGCTTGAGAGTGTGCGGGCGGTCATACGGCAGAAGACCTCTCTGGTTCTCCAGCGGGTAGCTGAAACCGAGGTCGGACGGGAAGACCGTCCCGTCCTCCCTGACGGGGCCGACATAATTGCCATACAGGCGCGACCAGGTGTAGCTGGCTTGGGCCAGCCAGCCATCGCGGAAGGTGCGGCTGAGCACCAGCGTCACCCCATCGTAGGTGCGCTCCGCCTTCGGCAGGTGGTCGGCGAGCCCCAGGCCCGGGTTGCCCAGGAAGGCGGAAGCGTAACTGTCGATGTCCAGCACCTCGATGGCCGAGTCGAGACGGCGGTGGGTGTAGTAGGCGCTCAGCCGGGTGTCGGAGAGCACCTCGTACTCGGCGCCCGCGACGAGCTCGGTGGACGAGGGCGGAAGGAGGGAGGGGTCGACCGGCATCAAATCCCCTGCGCCTGGTGGGAAGGCCACCTCCATCAGGCCGAGCGGCAACTGGCCGCGGTACTTCGCGTAGTGGGCGAAGAGCTTCATCCCGCCCTGGGCCAGCGGCTCCACGACCAGGCCGATACGCGGTGAGAGCTGGTCGCGGAGCGCGAAGGTCAGCGCGCCCTCCGGCGTGTCGTAGCGGACGCCCGCGTTCACCGTCACGCGGTTGGACAGCGTCCAACTGTCCTGCACGAAGCCACCGAGGAGGTTGTTGGTGTAGCGCTCTTCCGGAGAGAGCGTGCTGTCCTGGAGGAAACCCGTGGCCCTGTCACTCCGAATGATGACCTCCCCTCCACCCGGCAACGACGAGACCCGGTCGAACTCCCCGTCCACGCCCCACCTGAGCACGTGAGTGCCAGCGAGTTGCAGCAGCCAGGTGGCCTGGGCGCTGGCCTGGTAGCGCTCCATGACCTCGCGGTCGACGGTGGCGTTCTCCGAAACGGGCTGGATGTCGGTCGTCTGCTGGGACCCACCCAACCAGGCATCGACCCGCAGCCGCTTGTTCAGGAACACACCGGCATACTGGAGTTGGGTCGTCGTGAAGTTGTTGTCTTCGGGCCCTCTCAAGCTCGCGACGGGACCCTCGACCCCCGTGGGTGCGCCCGGCACCTCCTCTATCCCTGAGCGGCCCGGCGTGGTGATGACCGACAGCGTCACCTGGTGGTCCTGATTGAACAGATACGTGAGCTTGCCCATCGCCTGGAGGCGGCGATCCTCGAGGAGGTACATGCGCGAGGAGCCAGGAATCGGTGTGTTCGTGCCGAACTTGGTGAAGGCGCGCGTGTACTCGTAACGGGAGAGCGCGGGAGCCACACCGGCGAAGAACCACAGCTTGTCCTTCACGAGCGGGCCGCCCAGGGTGGCACCGACGTCGCCCTCGTGCTGGAGCGCCCTGCGCCCGGAGACGATCGAGTTCAGATCGGAGACGGGCGTGCGGAGCCCCTCCAGGAAACCCGGCACCCAGTTGCTGAAGAGCGAGCCGTGGAACTCGTTGGAGCCGGACCGGGTCCGCGCCTGGAGGAGGCCTCCCATGGCGCGGCCGTACTGAGGCATGTAGCCGCCGGTGATGACCTCGAAGTCCTGGAGGAACTCGACGCTCAGGGGGCTGGCGTTGGCACCGAACTCCAGGTCCTGGGTGGAGAGGCCGTCCACCACGTACCCGTTCTCCCAGGGAGAGGACCCATGGATGGAGAAGCCGCCCCCTTCGGGCTGCGTGCCCGGGACGAGCCCGGCGAGGGACCCGAAGGAACGCGACGCGCCGCTCACCGACGGCGGGCTCACCGCGAGGTGATGGATAGAACCCCACTCGACAGCCTGGCCCGTGGTGGCCGAGGACACATCGAGGGTGGGCGACCCGACGTACGGGAGCACGATCTCCCTGGCGTCTCCGCCAGACAACTCCGCGTTGACCTGGACGGTCTGCTCCGGGCGCAGGTCAATCTCCGTGTGCCAGAACGGCTCGAAAGACTCCTTGTCGAACCGAAGGAGGTAGACACCCGGCGGCAGGGCGGGAATGCGGAACTGGCCCTGGGCATCCGTCACCACGACCCGCTCGCCCTCCAGGGCTTCCGAGGTCGCGGTCACGACCACGTCCGGGAGCGGCTGCTTCGTCCCGGTGGCGAGCACGGTCCCCGTGAGCTCGGAGTCCGTGAGAGCCGCGGCCGTGAACGACAGGCCCACGACCAGGATGACTCCCATTCTCCAAAGCATCCGCACCAGGTGCATGCTGACCCCCGACAAGAAAGACAGGAGCTTAGCCAAAACCCCTGGCTTTCAATGTCGGAAGTGCGTCCTACGGGGCCCGGTAGACCTCGGTGCCGGCCACCACCGTGAGCTTCACCCGCCCCTCGAGCAGGTCCGCCGGCGGCGCCTCCACCGGGTCCACCGAGAACGCCACGAAGTCCGCGTCCATCCCCGGCTTCAGCCGCCCCCGCTCGTTCTCCGCGAACGCCGCCCAGGCCGCTCCCACCGTGAAGCCCTCCAGCGACTCCTCGCCGCTCAGCCGCTGCTCGGGAAACCATCCGCTCACGGGCTGGCCCTCGGCGTCCTGCCGCGTGCGCGCCGCGTACAGCCCCCGCAGCACGTCCGGGCGCTCCACCGGGAAGTCGCTGCCGAGCGCCAGCGGCGCCCCCGACTCCTTCAGCTTCCGCCAGGCGTACGCGCTCTGGATGCGCTCGGCGCCCACACGCCGCTCCGCCCACGGCATGTCGCTCGTCGCGTGCGTGGGCTGCATGCTCGCCACGAAGCCGTTCTGGCCCAGCCGCTGAATGTCCTCCGGCCTCATCACCTGCGCATGCTCCACCCGGTGCCGCAGGTGGCGCGTCCCCGTGGCCTCGGCCTCGCGCAGCAGCGTCTCCAACACCAGCGTGTTCGCCCGGTCCCCAATCGCGTGCGTGGCCACCTGGAAGCCACGCGACATGAAGGCCTTCACCCGCGCCTCGTATTCCTCGGGCGTCAGCAGCAGCAGCCCGCGGTGGCCCGGCTCGTCGCTGTACGGCGCGTGCAGCGCGGCGCCCCGGCTCCCCAGTGCCCCGTCCAGCACCAGCTTCACCGAGCGCATCGTCAGCATCCGGCCCTGGAAGGGGCCCTCGCGCAGGTACGTCTCGCGGTCCGCGCCCTGGCCCTCCGCCATCGCATAGACGCGCAACGGCAGCCTGCCCTCCTCGTCCCAGCGCCGCAGCAACCGGTAGGTCCGCAGGTCCATGCCCGCGTCGTGCACCCCCGTCAGCCCCACCTCCGCGCAGCGCGCGAGCGCCGCGGCCAGCCGCGCCTCCCACTGCGCGTCCGTGGGCGGCGGCAACACCGCGAGCACCAGGTTCATCGCGTTGTCCACGAGCACGCCCGTGGGCTCACCGTCCGGCCCTCGCAGGATGCGGCCTCCCGCCGGGTCCGGCGTGTCCTTGCCAATCCTCGCGCGCCGCAGCGCCTCGCCATTCACCCACAGCGCATGGCCGTCCACGCGCTCGAGCACCACGGGCGTCCGCGGCAGCTTCGCGTCCAGCTCCGCCCGCCCGGGGAAGCTCTTCTCCGGCCAGTCGTTCTGGTCCCACCCCCGGCCCATCAACCAGTCGCCCTGCCACGCCGAGGAGGGGGCGGCCGTCACGCGAGCGAGCACCTCCTCGCGCGACGCCGTGCCCTCCAGGCCCACCGCGGCGAGGCTGGCGCCGAGGCCCGACAGGTGCCCGTGCGCATCGGTGAGGCCGGGCACCACCGTCACGTCGCCCAGGTCCACCACCCGCGCCCCCGCGCCCGCCGCGGCGAGCACCTCGTCCCGGGTGCCCACCGCGAGCACCTTCCCCGCGCGCACGGAAAGCGCCTCGGCGAGCGGCCGCGCCGCATCGAGCGTCCGTACACGCCGCGCGACATACACGGTGGGAGTGGAAGAAGAGGAGGCCTGCTTCGCTTCCGGCGCATGCCGGGCACAACCGGCCGCGCACGTGACGAGGAGGACCGCGCCCAGAAAGGACTTCAAACCGTGCATCGCTCACCTTTCGCAAGGCCCCGGAGGCCGGGGCCGGTGGCGGCGCACTCTGGCGCACTCTGGAGCGAAAGCGAGAGCCACGTCACCGCGGCAAGCCCACTCGCCAGGCCGACTGCTACCTCACGCGCAGCACCGTGAGCCCCTGCTCGGTGAGCGCGAGCACCATCGCGGGACGCAGGCCGTCGTCCACCATCAGTTGCAGCACGCGCTCACCCGCGACGCCCTCCACGCGCGCGAGCGTGCCATCCGGCGCGCGACGCCACAGGCCTCGGTCCTCGGTGCCCACCAGCAGCGCGCCGTCCGGGGTGGCGGCGAGCGCGCGAATGCGCTGGGTGGGCAGGCCCTCGAGCCGCTCGTACGCGCGCGGGGAGGGGGTGAGCCGCCAGACGCCGTACTTCGCGCTGCCCAGCCAGTAGGCGCCGTCCTTCGTCTGCACGAAGCCGCGCCACAGATCCATGTCCTCCTGGCTCCCCAGCGCCTCCACGTAGGTGTCCAGCTTCCAGGGCACCTTCGCGAGGTCGTCCCAGTCGCCGAGCGAGGCGGGCGGGGTGACGATGCCCACCTTCCACTCGTTGCCCACCAGCACGTCGCCGTCCTGTGCGAGCCCCACCGCGTAGGTGTACCCGATGCGCAGGGAGCCGCTCGCGTTCTTGAAGACGGGGTGGCGGTGCGCGTTGTAGTCGAGCCCGCGCACGCGCGTGACGCCGTGGTTGGTGCCCAGGTAGAGCTCGCCGCGAAAGGCCCCGCGCGCCACACGCACGCAGGTGAGCACCGAGCGGTCCTCGTCGTAGTGCGGGTCGTTCGTGTTGCGGATGACCAGGTGCTGCTCCAGCGCCACGCCGCCGTCCGGCCGCAGGCGCACCACGTCCAGGTCGCCCTCGAGGAAGACGGGATCGTCCAGGTCGTCGCGACGCGGCTGCTCAAGGTCCTCGGCGAGGTAGCCCACGTAGGCGCGCCCCGCGCCGCCGCCGCACACCACGCTGGAGCGGAAGCCCTTGCCCGCCTGGCCCACGCCGGAGGTCCAGGTGGGCTGGCTGTCTCCGGGGCGCAGCACGCCCACTCGCGCGCCGTCCAGGAGCCAGAGGTTGCCGCCCTCGTCCAGGCCCACCGACTGGGGCGTGCCCACGGCGAACTGCTTCGAGTAGTCGAGCACCGCCTCCTGGCTCCAGGGCCCCGCACTGTCCACCGGCAGCGCGCCCTCGCCGCCGCCGTCCCCCTCGCCGCAGGCGCACAGCCACGCGCCCAGCAGCAGTCCCCACGCGCCCTCTCGCATCCCTCCCCTCCCTTTCCGCGCGCAAGAGGGTCTGCACGCGGCGCCAGCGCGCCCAGGGAGGTGGAGGTAGGAGTTTCCAGCGCAGGACAGACGCGTGATGATCGCGCGCGATCACCTCTTCGGCGAGACGGGCCACGTGCGCTTCGGCATCGGCTATCGCCACCGGCCCGAAGAAGGTGTCACAGGACTCGTTCCGGAGACATTGGCCCGCCGCATGCTTGGAGCGCGGCTCGCCATGTCTGGACCGCATGACCTCTTCGCCCGCTACACCTTTGGCCACCCCGAGCGGGCGGCGGCCGAACTGCGCGCCGTCCTGCCCCCGCATGTCGTCTCCGAGGTGGATTGGGCATCCTTGCGGCGAGAGCCCGGCAGCGTGGTGGACCCGGAGCTACGCGAGACCGAGAGCGACCTGCTCTTCACGGCTCGACTGAACACGGGTCGCCCGCTGCTGCTGTACGTGCTGCTGGAGCATCAGTCCACGGTGAACAGGTGGATGGCGCTGCGCATGCTGCGCTACGTGGTGCGCCAGGTGGAGCGCTGGCACCAAGAGCATCCGGAAAGTGCGCTGCTCCCCCTCGTCATCCCACTCGTTATGTACCACGGGCCAGACGGAGCCTGGACGGCTCCGCGCCGGGTGGAAGACCTCTTCGACCTTCCGGATGGAGAGGAGGAACAGCGAGCGCGGTGGCGAGCGCTGGTGCCGCGCTTCGAATACCTCTTGGACGACCTGACCGCCGAGCGGGAGGAGGCGCTGAGGGCGCGCCCAGGCCCACCGCTGGCCCGGTTGGCCTGGCTGGTGCTGCGCTACGGGCGTACCGAGGAGCTGGCCCAGAAGTTGCCTGAGTGGGTGGCGCTCTTCACGCAGGTGCAGACAGCCCACGAGGGGGCCGAACACCTGGTGGTGCTCATCCGCTACCTGCTGTGGATCGGGGACGCGGCCGTCCATGAAGCCACCGGGCGGGTGTTACATTCGGTGCTGGATGAGCAACGAGCGGAGGAGCTGATGCGGAGCTATGGCGAGGAACTCATCGAGCGTGGTCGCCAACAAGGTCTGACGAAGGGCCGGGAAGAGGGCCGGGAAGAGGGCCGGGAAGAGGGCCGGGAAGAGGGTCTGATCCGAGGGCGTGCCGAGTACGTCCTGCGGGTTCTCGCCACGCGGGGTCTGTACGTCGACGAAGCGGCCCGGCAGCGCATCCTCACCTGCACGGAGCTGGCGACCCTCGACCGCTGGTTCGATCGGGCCCTGAACGCCACGACCCTCGCCGACGTGCTGGACGACCTGACGCAGTAGAGTTCTCAATCCGCTCACCGGCCACCGTGTCGTTCTCCAGCGCCCCTCTCTGCGTCAGGAGGACTTCCAGGCCTTCCTCCAACTGTTGCGAGCGCACCATCCCGGGCGCCCCCTCTTCCTGCTTCTGGACAAGGCCGGCTGTCCCACCGCCGTTCGTTCTCTGCAACTGGCTACGTGCTTCACGCGTGGGCACTCATGGCTCAGGCCCAACCAACTCGTGTAAACTCGTATCAGGCAGAAATACCTGCCCAAAAGGAACTCCAACGATGCTGCGAAACACCCTTGTTCTGCTGGCGATGTCCTTGTCCCTGATGGCGTGTGGCATGAGCCAGGAGGAGCTCGAGACGCCGGCCGCCGCCGAGGCCCCCGCCGCGAATGTCGAGACGCGGGAGCAGAACCTCTGTGAGCCGGGCCCGTCCTCGAACTGGTGTGAGAACGTCGCGGGCAAGGCCTGCTCGACCACCGTCAGCCGTCGCTGCTACCTCCCCAACTACTGCGAGTGGCTCTATTGCCGGTGCATCGGCGGCACCTGGCAGTGTGAGTAGGCTTCAGGCCAGACCTCACGCGGAGTCGAGCCGGCGGGGGCAAGGCCCCCCCCCCGCGGAGCCCGCCCGGACCGCGACCTGCTCCGAGGCGCCGTGCAGCTCAAGTTCTTCGACACCCTCTCGGAGGTGTCATTGCGCGACGAAGCGCCAGGTTCCAGGGGTGACGTTGAACTTGATGTACGCGCTGTCGGCGCCAGCCTGGCTGACCCCGGCTGCCCCATCCACGAACTGCCCCTGGCGCCACACCGTGACACCGTTGACGCTGACCGACGTCCAGGGCTGCTTGCTGGGGATGCCCACCAGGGCCTGCGTGCCGGCCGGTGACGTCAGGTTCAGCACGTAGCTGCCAGCCGACAGGGTATGCGCCACCGTGATGGACCCCCGCGGCGACGGCACCGTCGCGGACACCGAGGTGAGGGTGCCGAGCAGCGGCGTGACCTGGTACGAGGTCCATCCCGGCGCGGTGGGCCTGACCCCGGCCACGAAGGCGCCGAGGAGGTAGGCGGGGCTCGCCGCCCAGGCGTGGTTGTTCGTGTCTTCCGAGCTCCCCATTCGCTCCCACATGGTCTGCGACCACGAGTCGATGTCCGGCTGGTAGTAGCTCAGCATGCGGTTGATGGCCTCGGTGTCGCTTCCCGCCTGGAACATGGCCTCCTCGATGAACCGCTCCTGGTACGGGCTGGCGTTCACCTTCGTCCTCAGCACTTGCAGGACCCCGGGAAGCCGGGAGGCATCCGCCGTGCCGGCGAGGATGGCCCAGGCGCTGGAGCGGTCATCGATGGTTCTCGACTGCACTCCGTTCAGGAGGCCGAAGACGTACGCGTTGGAGCCGCTGCTCCAGAAGTACTGGTTGAAGCGCGCCCTCACCGCGTCTTGCAGTGACTGGTAATAGCTCACGTCGGAGCTGTTCCCAGTCGCCTGTGCGAGCAGCTTGCCGGTCTCCAGGAGCCGGACGAACAGGCCGTTGGCGACCGTGTTGGCGCTCCCGGTCTGCACGTCGAGGTTGGAGCCCCAGTCGATCCAATTCCAGACTCCGCTGCGCAGCACCAGCAGGCCGTCAGTGTTCCGGGCCGTCGCCACGTACTGTTTGATGAAGGTCGCGACCTTCGGGTAGAGCTCGGCCACCAGCGCCCGATCGCCGGTGTACAGGTAGTACAGCCCGAGCGCGTCGACGGCCGCCATGTTCTGGTCCGGGAGATGGAAGAGCGTCCCCGGCGCGGTGGTGTACAGCGAGCCGTCGGCCTTCTGGGTGTTGAAGAGCTCACGGAACCCCTTCTTCGCGAGCAGCGCGGCCCGGTCGTCGTACAGGTAGAACGAGTAGAGGATCTGCTCCGCGACGTCGCCCCACCACTGGCCGCGTTCCCGATCCGGGCAGTCATAGAACTGGTCGCGCATGCACACGTAGGACGTGTTCCGGCTCTTGGCCCAGAGCGTGTTCAGGCGCGGGTTGCTGCTCGAGAAGCTGCCGATCGGCTCGGTGTTGTAGCCGAGCGGCCGGTACTTGAGCTCCAGGAGCTGCACCGGGCCGGTGACGTTCGTGAACGAGTACTCGACGCTGTGCTTGGACCAGAGCTGTCCGTTCGTGTTCTGCCACTGATACGTCGTGTACTCCTGGACTCCCCCCCGGGTGACATACTGCTCCTGGTAGTATTTGTTCATCCGGAGGGTGATGGTGACCCCGGCCGGCGCGTTCACCTTCAAATAGGCATTCACCTGGAGGTTGTTGCCCACGTCGGCCGTGAAGGTGGTGTTGGACGACAGCGACGTCGGGAGGCTCGCCTGGTTGGTGTATGGCGTCAGCCCCGAGTTCTTCAGCATCGGGATGGTGCGATGGACGAGCCTGTTCCAGGGCGCGGAAGGCGGCGTGCCCCGAGGCGTGGCGGACGACCAGATGCGGTCGTCGTACGAGAGCGCGGTCCAGTCCCCCGGCTCATTGCGCGCATCGTAGACCACCGGGTACTCGACCCACTTGATGTCCTGCCACTGCTGTTGCTGCCCGGTCCGGGCGAACGACGGGTGCTTCGCCACCTTCCACGTGCCGTCCGAGACGATCTTCGCGGGCGTCGCACCCGTCAGGGCGGCCTCGAAGAGAAACCCGCCGTCGCTCGTCATCTTCTGCGAGTAGCCCTCGAGCCCGCCCTTGTACCAGACGAGCGCGGCGATGACGTTGTCACCGGCGTTCAGGTAGGGGGCGATGTCCAGCGCGTCGTAGTAGGTGTTCGTGAGGTCCGGCCGCAGGTCGAGCCCGCCATCGGGGACCACGAGCTGTCCGTTGATGTACAGCCAGTACTTGTTCTCCGCCGCGAGCCGGACGGAGGCGCTGGTCGGCTTCTGCGAGAGCGTGACCTTCTTGCGCAGGCGCATCCAGGTGTTGTTCGGACGATCCTGGGGCAGCCAGATCCACTGCGCGCTCCAGTCGCCCGTTCCGGCGCTGGCCGCCCGGTAGTAACCCGCCTTGGTCTGGTTGGGCGCCGGATCGCCGAAGTCCGGGTTGTCGAACCTGACCGTTCCGGAGACCCCGTACTTGTAGGCGAAGCCGCCGTTGGCACCGTAGGCCACGTCCACGGGCTGGGTGAACGAGCAGGTCCCGCGCTCGTCCGCGCACCACGTGAACCCGGCCGGGCCGTTGCGCGTGGCGGAGACCCGGTAGTACGCCGACTTCGGGACGTTCGAGATGGGGTCGCCGAAAGTGGCGTTGTCGGCGGTGATCGCCCCGCTGACGCCAGACTTGTAGAAGAAGCTGCCGTTCGCGCCATACGCCACGTCCGAGGTCGCGCTCAGCTTGCACGTCTCGTTCTCGTCGGCGCACCAGGTGTATCCGGCGGGACCCCCGGAGTTCCGGTAGTAGGCGGCCTTGACCGACCCGAAGATCGGATCGCCGAAGTTGTCGGTGCTCGCGACGACATTGCCCGTGACACCACATTTGTAATTGAACAGGCCGTGCGCCCCGAAGGCGACATCCACGCCGCGACTGAAGGAGCACGTGCTCCCCTCGTCTCCGCACTTCGTGTAGCCCGCCGGACCCCCCGCGCTCCGGTAGTAGCCGGACTTCGCGACGTTGGGGCTGGGATCGCCATTGAAGGTCGTGCTGTTGAAGGTGATGGAGCCCGTGACGCCATCCCGGTACAGGTAGCTGCCTTTGGCGCCGTAGGCCACGTCCACGGGCTGGGTGAAGGTGCAGGTGCCGTTCTCGTCCGCGCACTTCGTGTATCCCGCCGGACCGCCACCAGAGACCCCCGACTCCGCCACCAGGTTGAGGCAGTTCCCGGCGGCGAGCATGGCCTCCTCTCGCGCGAGCGGCACGTCAGGTTCAACGTTGCCGCCGCAGGCCGCCACGACCACGAGCGCCACGAGGGGGATGGTCGCCACGAAACGCGAGGGGACCCAATGAGACTGCATGGTGCCTCCGGGAAAGTGCGCGGTGAACCAGGCCACCACACGGACCGTGCACCATTGACGAATGGGCGGGGAAAACTCAAGCCGAAATAAGTGCTTTCCAAGAATTAACCGACAAAGTCGACCAACCCATGGCTCGTCCCCGTGTCTCCTTCGTCCAGACGGGATGGGCATCCCCATCAGGGGATTCTGGTCTCATCCACCGCCGGGTCTGCTCGACGCGCGCATGGTGCCAGTGGTGCAACTCGGGTGCGCCGAAGAGTAAGCCCAGTAGGCCCAGCGGCAGCCGCACATTGGAGTGGATGAAGATGGCCCACATCCCCCGGAAGGCGGCCACCATGGTCAGTGGCCCCAACGGGATGCCCAGCACGAAGGCCGGCAGGTTACACACCCACTGCGTGGTGAGCCCATCCAGCGGGTGCTCGCGATGTGCCGCCACCCAGTCCAGGTGCTCCACCGAGTGGTGCACGGCATGGAAGCGCCAGACGGTGCCCAGCACGATCAGGGTCGTGCCCGCTGTTCAGCACCACGATGCTACCGCGCTGCCGATGGCGAGCCCCCTGAGCACCTTGATTGCCACGTTCCTGGCCATGCCGCGAATTGCTCCTTGAATCACGGAAGCCAGCGGCCCGCTGAGCGCTGGCTTCGTACGGGCTCGTCGGATGTTGATGCCCTGGAGTGGAATATAGGACGAAGCCCTCACCGATAGGATGGTGGAGAGTCCCACCGAAACTTCGGTGTCGATGGTTCCACCGATATTTCGGTGAGGCCCGAGGGAGGGGGGTTCAGCACGGTGAAGAGGGCGACGCGCTTCCAGGGAGGAGCGTCACTCACCCGGGCGCACTGCTCTGTTGCTTCAAGGGCAGGAGGATCGTGAACTGGGTACCGCGACCCGGCTCCGACTCGACCGAAATGGAGCCGTTGTGGTTCTCCACCACCTTGCGGCAGATGGCGAGCCCGACCCCTATGCCGGGAGTATCCGGGTTCATCTTCCTGAGCACCTCGAACACATGGCCGCGGTGGAGGGAGTCAAAGCCAATCCCATTGTCCGTGAAGGTGATCCGCGCGAAGTCCGTGTAGTGATACTTGTCCTTCATGGACCGGAAGCTGTTGTGCTGGATGAGCTGGCACCCGATGTCGAGCCGGGCTTCCCCGCGGGGTTTGCGGAACTTCGCCGCGTTGTCGAGCAGGTGGAAGAAGAGCAGCATCAACTGACGCCGCCGGCCCTGGATGACGGGAAGGGGATCGCACCGCAACGCCAACGTGGGGGGCCCGCCCATCTCCAACACCCGATGCCGGGCACTGCCCAGGATCTCGAGCAGATCCACGTCCTCGATCGGCTCGTCGAGCACGTCCAGCGCCATGAACTGATGCAGCCCCATCACCAGCTGCTCCATCTTCACGCTGACGGTCTTGATGCGCTCGAGCGAATGCTGGCCCGTCACCGACAGCCCCTCCCGATCCTCCCGGGTGAAGAGACAGGCGAACATGGCCAGCTGCCGGGCGGGCTGCCGCAGATCCTGCGCCAGGGCGGTGCTCACGCGCGTGAGTTCCTGGTTGCGCTGCTCCAGCTGGCTGATCTTCTGGTCGAGATCCCGGGCATGCACCTCCACGGCCTGCTGGGCCCGGTTCAGCGCATCGTTGCCCCGCAGCGCCTCTTCCGCCTTGCGCTTGGACTTGATCAGCTCGTCCTCGTACTTGCCGCGCTCGCGCACCGACATGAACGCGCAGTGATGGAGCACGCCGTCCTCATGATCCTTGCGGACGGCGTTGAGGAGCACGGGGATGGACTCGCCCCCCTTGGAGCGCAGTGGGATCTGGATCTCGTCCGCCCGGCCCTGCATGCGCAGCAGCGGGAAGACGTGGGTCTCGCAGAACATGCGGCCCGCGAGCGACAGGAGCTGGGTCATGGGACGGCCCAGCAGCTCGTCGCGGGTGTAACCCAGGAGGTCCAGCACCGTGTCGTTGACGGCCACGAGCGCGCCATCGCCGTTGTACGAGAAGAGGCCGCACGGCGCGCAGCGCAGCAGCTCCTCCATGGGGAAGGTGGGCATGGGCTTCACGCCGAGCACAGGTACTCCTTGATGAGTCCAGAGGTCTCCTCCGGATCGCTCATGTGGGGGCAGTGTCCCGTCGCCCGCATGATGCGCAGGGTGCTCCGGGGCAGGTGGCGGTGGACGTATTGGCCCACCGAGACGGGCGCGAGCAGATCCTCCGAACACTGGAGGATGAGCGAGGGCACCGTCAGATTGGGCAGATCCCGCCGGTTGTCCGCGAAGAACGTCACCTCCGCGAACCGCCGGGCGATGATGGGATCCGTGGAGCAGAAGCTCTCGTGGAGTTCCGAGGTGAGCTCCGGCCGGTCCGGGTTCCTCATGACGAGAGGCGCCAGGAGGCTCGCCCAGCCGATGTAATTCCTGTCCATCGTGTCCAGGAGTTCCTCGAGATCCTTGCGCTCGAAGCCGCCCACATAGTCGGGGGGCTCGTTGACGTAGCGGGGCGAGGGACTCACGAGGACGAGGCGGTGGAAGCGCTGGGGCTCCTTGACGGCGGCCAGCAGGGAGATCATGGCGCTGACCGAGTGCCCGACGAGGATGACGTCTTTCAGGTCGAGCGCCGCGCAGATGTCGAGGATGTCCTGCGCGTAGCCGTTCAGGTTGGAGTAGCGCTCGGGGTTGTAGGCCCGGAGGTCCGAGCGGCCCGAGCCGACGTAGTCGAACAGGACGAGCCGGTAGTCCTCGGCGAAGGACGGGGCCACGAAGCGCCACATGTTCTGGTCGCAACCGAAGCCATGCGCGAACAACATCGTGCGCGACCCCTGGCCCATGAGCTTGACGTTGTTTCTAACGAGAATGTTCGAGTTCATGTCGTTCGAGGCCCGGGGGAGCCCTCCCCTTCACGGGGAGAGAAGATGTTTGTGCTGCAATCCGGCCGCGTTGTGAACCGGAGGCGTGAAAAATTGTGCGATAGGGAGCACTCCTTCCACTGACTGGTCGACTTCTTCAACTCATTCACTTTTCTCAATTCCTGCCGGATTGCCCACCTGACAGTCCGAGAGCCGCAGTTTCTGTCGTTTTCCGGAAAAATTTCAACCCAGGTCAACCTGGAATACCTCACCTACAGCGCGGCACTCACCCGCCGCTACCTGGGCCTCGTGCAGGGGCTCCAGCGCTTGATGGTCAGCCCGGGCCTGAGCGTGTCCGTCCTGTCCGGCTCTCGAGGCTTCTCGTCAAAGCCAGACAACACTCGGGCCGGAAACAGGAGTGCAGAGACAACCGCGCGGACCCAGCTGATGCACCGGAATGGCGGGTGCACTGGCATTGACTCGTGACGAACTGGCCGGGACCACGAAGCGCGGCGTATCCTGGGCCTCCCCTGGAGGGAGGAGCTTCACTGATGCGGCCCCGGGCCGTCTTTTTCGATCTCGATGACACCCTCATCGACCGTGCCGGAGCCTTCGCGCGCTACCTCGAGGATCTCCGCTCCCGCCACCCGGCCGCCTTCCCCCCGGAGCGCCGGGACACGGATGTGGCCACCCTGCACGCGCTCGATGCGAGGGGCCACACCGAACGGACCCTCTTCTTCCGCCAGGTCACCCTCGCCTTCCCGGGCCTGTCCCTCTCCGCGGAGGCGCTCGGGGAGGACTTCGCCCACCGGCTGCCCTCCTTCGTCCAACCCCAGCCGGGCATCCGCTCGCTCGTGGAGTGGGTGAAGGCCCGCTTCAAGGTGATCGTGGTGTCCAACGGCTCCTCGCGCATGCAGCGCGCCAAGCTCGCGCGCGCGGGACTCGAGGACGTGCTGCCCGATGTCTTCCTCTCCGGCGAGGTGGGCGCGAGCAAGCCGGACCCGCGCATCTTCACCGCGGCGCTCGCGCACGTCGGCTGCGCTCCAGCGGAGGCGCTCCACGTCGGGGATGACCCGGTGCGCGACATCGCCGGGGCGACCCTTGTGGGAATGGCCTCCTGCTGGGTTTCCGGCGGGCGCGACTGGCCCAGAGGGCTGCCTCCCCCCACCCTCACCGTGAGCCGTGTCGACGAGCTCCTCCAGGTGCTCTAGTGCGGGACATGAACGCCCTGGTCGGCACGCACGACCTGCTCTTCCTCACCCTCGACACCCTGCGCCTCGACGTGGCCGAGGAGACGCTCGCCCAGGGCAGGACGCCCCACCTCGCGGCCCTCCTCCCCGACGGACTCTGGGAGCGGCGGCACTCGCCCGCCAGCTTCACCTACGCCGCCCACCACGCCTTCTTCGCCGGCTTCCTCCCCACCCCCGCCGAGCCTGGCCGCCACTCCCGCCTCTTCGCCACCCGCTTCCAGGGCAGCGAGACCACCGACTCGGGCACCTGCGTCTTCGATGCGCCGGACATCGTCTCCGGCTTCGCCGGGCGCGGCTACCACACCGTCTGCATCGGCGGCGTGGGCTTCTTCAGCAAGCTCAACCCCCTGGGCAGCGTCCTCCCCGGCTTCTTCGCCGAGAGCCACTGGAGCCCCGAGCTGGGCGTGCGCGACCCCCGCTCCACCGAGAACCAGGTAAGCCTCGCCGTGCGGCTGCTCGACTCCCTGCCGCGCGAGCGCCGGGTGTTCCTCTTCCTCAACGTCTCCGCCCTGCACCAGCCCAACTGCTTCTACCTGCCGGGCGCCACCGGGGACTCGCGCGACTCGCACGCGGCGGCGCTCGCCTACGTGGACAGCCAACTGCCCCCCCTCTTCGCCGCCCTGCGCCGCCGGGGGCCCTCCTTCTGCATCGTCTGCTCGGACCACGGCACGGCGTACGGGGAGGATGGCTACTCCGGTCACCGGATCGGCCACCCGGTGGTATGGACGGTGCCCTACGCGGAGTTTCCGCTGCCGGGAGAGCCCGAGTCATGACGCGCCTGGAGACGATGCTCGGAGGATCGCCCTACGTGGCATACCTCTATGGCTATCCGCACAAGACGGCCTACCGGCCCCTCACGCCCGCCCCCTCCCTGGAGTCCGTCTGGGCCCGGGAGCGGCGCGAGGCCCTCTTCCTCTACCTGCACGTCCCCTTCTGCGAGATGCGCTGCGGCTTCTGCAACCTCTTCACCGCCGCCGGTCCCCGGGAGGACGTCGTCCAGGGCTACCTCCAGGCACTGGCCCGGGAGGCACGCCGGGTGAAGGAGGCGCTCGGGCCCACCACCTTCGCGCGCCTCGCCGTGGGCGGAGGCACCCCCACCCTGCTCGATGTGGCCGGGCTGCACACCGTCTTCGATCTCGCCGAGCAGGTCATGGGCGCCGACCCGCACCGCCTCCCCGTCTCCGTGGAGGTCTCTCCCGAGACGGTGGACGCCGCCAAGGTGGCCGCCCTGCGCTCGCGCGGCGTGGACCGGGTGAGCATCGGTGTGCAGAGCTTCCTCGAGTCCGAGGTCGCCTCGGTCAAGCGACCCCAGAAGACGGCCCAGGTGGAGTCCACGTTGGACCTGCTGCGCTCGGCGGGCTTCCCCACGCTCAACATCGATCTCATCTACGGCATGGAGGCCCAGACCGAGGAGACGTGGCTCGCCTCGCTGCGCGCCGCCCTGCGCTTCTCCCCCGAGGAGCTCTACCTCTACCCCCTCTATGTCCGGCCCCTCACCTTCCTCGGCAAGAAGGCGCGGGCCTGGGATGACCAGCGGCTCGCCCTCTACCGCGCCGGCCGCGACTTCCTGCGCTCCGAGGGCTACACCCAGGTGTCCATGCGCATGTTCCGCGCCCGCCACGCCCCCGCCGCGGACGGACCCGTGTACCGCTGCCAGGAGGATGGAATGGTGGGGCTCGGGTGCGGGGCGCGCTCGTACACCGAGCGCATGCACTACTCGTCCGAGTACGCCGTGGGCTCGCGCGAGGTGCGCTCCATCATCGCCGCGTACAGCGAGCGCACCGAGGACTCCTTCGGCGAGGTGGGCTATGGCTTCATCCTGGATGAGGCGGAACAGCGTCGGCGCCACATGATCCTCTCCCTGCTCGCCGAGGGCGTGGAGTTCGCCGCCTACCGCCAGCGCTTCGGCACCGAGGCGCTCGCGGACTTCCCGGAGCTGGCCGAGCTGGAGACCCATGGCCTCGCGCGGCGCACCCCGGAGGCGCTGCGCCTCACGGACGCGGGCGTGGAGCGCTCGGATCTCCTCGGCCCCTGGCTACACTCGGAACCGGTACGCGCGTTGATGGAGGGGTACTCGTGGCGATGAAGCTCACCGTGCTCTACCGGGGTCCGCTGTCGAGCTGCAACTTCGGCTGCGAGTACTGCCCCTTCGGCAAGTGGAAGCAGGACGACGCGGAGCTGGCCGAGGATCGCGCGGGCGTCGAGCGCTTCGTCGGCTGGGTCGAGTCCCGCCCCTACCCCGTGTCGGTGTTCTTCACCCCGTGGGGCGAGGGCCTCATCCGCCCCTGGTACCAGGAGGCCCTGGTGCGCCTCACGAACCTGCCCCACGTCGAGCGGGCCGCCATCCAGACGAACCTGTCCTGCACGCTGGAGTGGGTGGAGCGCTGCCAGCCGGAGAAGCTCGGCATCTGGGCCACCTTCCACCCCGAGTGGATGAAGCGGCGGCGCTTCGTGGCGCAGTGCGAGCGGTTGAGCGCCCTGGGCGTGCGCTACAGCGCGGGCATGGTGGGCTTCCGCCGCTTCGCCGAGGAGGCCGAGGCCCTGCGCCGCGAGCTGCCCTCCGACGTGTACCTGTGGATCAACGCCGTCAAGGACGGCAAGGAGGAGCGCTACACCCCCGAGGACGTGGAGCGCTTCTCCCGCGTCGATCCCCTCTTCCCCCTCAACAACACCCACCACCCAAGCCTCGGCAAGGCGTGCCGCACCGGGGAGAGTGTCATCTCCGTGGACGGGGCGGGCTCGGCGCGCCGGTGCCACTTCGTGCGCGAGTTCCTCGGCAACATCTACGAGCCCGGCTTCGAGCAGGCCCTCCGCCCGCGCCCCTGCGCCAAGGCGACATGCGGGTGCCACATCGGCTACGTGCACCTGGACTACCTGGAGATGGACCGGGTGTTCGGCTCGGGCATCCTCGAGCGCGTGCCGGTGGAGCCCCTCTGGCAAGCTCAGCGCAGCGCCTCGCGGATCTCCCACTCGTAGACGGAGAGCCCGTCGCGCCGCAGGTTGGGCAGCAGGTCTCCGAAGGCGTTGGCCTCCAGGACCGCGTGGCCCTGGAAGTACGCCTCGTACATGAGATCGATGCCCACGTGCAGGCAGTCATGGGCCCGCGCCACCTGACGGCACGTCTCCATCGCCGCCTCCAGCTCACGCGGAGGCACCGCCGCGAGGAAGGCGTCCATGTCACCGCGCTTGCCCCCCAGGTGCAGGTTGGTGATGGGGTGGCGGCTCTGGCGGATGACGGTGAAGGCCGGCTCGCCCCGCACCGCCAGCACCCGGCAGTCGAAGAACTCCCCGCGCAGCCGCGCCTTGGGCAGGGCCCGCTCCACCTGAGAGCCCTCGCGCAGGAGGAACTCCAGGGCCGCCTCCACCCGCCGGGGCTCCCGGAGGCGGCGCACCTTGAGCGAGTTGTACCAGCCGGTGTCCGTCTGCTCGAGGGTGGTGAACAGGGACTCGTCCGAGCGGCCCAGCCGGAAGATGCCCAGGCACGACGCCGAGGAGCCACACGAGAGCTTCACGAACGCCTCGCGCCAGCCCTCCTCCCGCATCCGCGTCCGCAGCGACTCCACGTCCGTGATGCCCTCGAACGATGGTGGCACCGGGATGCCCCGCGCCGCGTACTTGCGCGAGGTGAGGCGCTTGTCGAAGAGCTCCGCGATGCTCGCGGGCGAGGAGAGCACCCGCCAGCGGGGGTGCTCGGCGAAGATGGCCTCCAACTGGCGCAGGGTCCGCAGGAAGCCCAGGTGGTACTGCCTCGGGCAGAGGATGCGCCCGTGGTCCTCGGGGAGGGCGTCGATCTGCTCGGGCGTGAGCACGGCGCACCCGAGCGCCCGCGCGTCCTCGTGGCCCCGCTTCAGCAGCGCCTTCTCCACCTCGAAGCTCTCACCGGCGGCGTCGATGCGCACGAGCCGCTCGGTGTCCGGCAGGTCCGCGAGCACGGCCGGATTTCTCAGCAGCTCCCGCCAGGGCACCACGTGCGCGGGAGGAAGGCCCCGGGCGGCCAGGGCCGCCTGGAAGAGCGTGACGCGCCGGTTCTCCGGATTGCCGATGAGCAGGAACGGCGGCGCGCCCACCCGGAACTCCCGCTACTCGCCCACCGCCACGTAGCGGTAGTCGTCGTCCTCGTCGTAGTCGTCACGCTGGTTGCCGTGCGCCACGTACTCGCCCAGCTTCGCCACCTGCTTCTGGGCCTCGTCCGACAAGAGGTTCTCCGTCACGTCCAGGCGCTTGAGGTGCTTGAAGGCCGCCGCGTTCGCCACCAGCGCCTCCGCGCCCTCCTTCGTCATCGTGCCCATCGACAAGTCCAGCGTCTCGAGCTGGGAGAGGATCTTCGCCCGCGGCAGCGCCTTGCACAGCTCGTTGGTGAACTCCGCGTTGCGCAGCCCCAGGTGCTTGAGCACCGGCACGCCCTTGCCCTCGAGCAGGGGCTGGATGTCGTCCACGCCGCCTCCCGCGCCGTAGTTCTCCGAGCCGAACCACACCTCCAGCCGCTCCAGCTTCGGCCAGTTCGCCTTCACGATGGACTTGACCGCCTCCAGCGGCAAACCGCCCGTCTCCACGGTGAACTCACGCAGCTCCGGCAGGTTCACCTCGCCCAGCCCGAGTTCGCCTCCGCGTACCTTCAGCGAGCGCAGGCGGGGGAAGGCCTTGTACACCGGCGAGATGTCTTGCAGGTGCGTCCAGGAGATCTCCGTCTCGTCCGGATACTCGAAGTCGCCGATGAAGAGCGTCTCCAGCGTGGGGCACGTCGTCCCCGCCAGCGCCCCGATGGCATCGCTGTAGTCGTTCTCCTCGTAATCCGCCATGCCGAAGGTGAGCTCACGCAGGAAGCGGGCCGAGGGCAGCGCCATCAGGTGCTTCACCGCCTCGGCGGAATCGAACTCCGAGTCGAAGTCCCCCCGGGCCAGGCGGGCGCTCTGGATGAAGCCGAAGCGCCACCCCACTTCCACCTCGTTGTCCTCCTTGTCCGCCAACGCCCCCAGCAGGTACTTCTTGTACTTGCGCACCAGCGCCGACGCCTGACGCTTGAGCTTCGTGGCCTCCTCGCCCGACGCCTGATGCGCCGCGCACTGCAGGGCGATCAACTCGCCGCGAGGGTCTCCCTGGCTCTGCAGCCAGTCGCCGTAGACGAGGTAGCCCTCCACGTTGTCCGGAGCCTTCTCGATGGCCGCCTCGAGTTCCGGATTGCGTTTGGCCAGGTTCGCCGAGTCGCCGCCCTCCTCGTCCTCCGCGGGCGCTTCCTGGCCCTCGGCCAGCTCGTAGCCCTTCTTCGTCTTCTCGGCGACGAGCTTGTCGTGCTCGCGCCTGGCCTCGATGGCGTTGGAGAAGCTCTGCGTCTTCTCCTGGCCCTTGGTGCCGATCTTCCCCCAGCGCGTGGTGAAGCTGTTACCCGAGAGGGTGATCTCCCAGAACTTGCTGGAGCTGCCCTCCTTGAACTCGTAAAGCGGCATGTGGTTCCCCTTGGCCCGGCGACGCTAGAGGAGCCCCCGCGCAAGCTCAAGCGTCACCCCACGCCATGTGGCCCAGAGCTCCTCCCCGGGAGGCTCGGGAGACGAGGCGGGCGAAAGCCGAGGCACCGGCTGGGAGACGTCGAGCAGCGACAGGCCCACCTGGGACGGAGCGGGAGGTACCTCCCGGCCCCCCAGGAGGAGCACGTCCGTGCGGGCCCGCTTCGCGTCCACCACGGCCTGGGTGAGGACCGACTCCATGCGGTCCGCCACCGTGACCTCGGCGTGACCTCGCGCGAGCCACTCGCGCAGCAGCAGCTCGCACAGGCCCCGCTCCGCCTCCAGCCCCTCGCCCACCACCACCACCCGGAAGCGCAGCTCCTCCTCCCCCAGCCACACCGAGAGCCGCCGCACCAGGCTCAGCACCAGCCCCAGCACCAGCACGCCCCGCTGCCAGCGCAGCCCCGCGTCCTTGACGCGTGCCTCCGTCAGCCCCGGCAGCAGCGCGAACGTCACCCGCCTCCGCCGCCGCACGACGAGGCTCTCGTCCCGCGTGTAGTAGAGCAGCTCGCCCTCCACGTAGCGCATGTCGAACAAGTCCAGCCCCGCGTCGTCCTCCATGTAGACGAGCTCCGAGGTGACCAGGTTCTCCAGGCTCCCCACGTTGGACACCGAGGAGAAGCCTCCCTGGGGAAACGCCGCGTCGTCCTCCAGGTGAGAGGGCGTCTGACCCGAGGCGGGCTTCCGGGGCCGCGCTCGCGTGGGCAGGGCCTCGGCGAGCGCCTCCGCCGCCTCCACCGCCTGCTCCAGCGCCAGCCGCCGCGCCCGGCCCTGGAGCCGCTCCAGGTTCTCCAGGGTGAAGACCTCCGCGTCGCCCAACAGCGCCCGCGCCCGCCGGGCCGCCCCGCCCAGGGCCTCGTAGGCCTCGGCCAGCCGCTCCACCTCCGCGCCCCGCTCGCGCAGCGCCGCGTGGCCCGTCTGGAGCAGTTCGGCGGGAGGATGTTCGAGCACCCGCCGCGCCAGCCCGGGATTCACCGCCGCGCCCCCCGTGAACCCGAGCCGCGTGAGCACCCGGGCCACCAGGAAGGCCACACCGCGGGGCCGCAGCTCCGCCGGCATGCGGGCCAGCGCGTTCACCACCGCCTCCAGGTGCGGCTCGGCGGCCAGCCGCGCGAGCAGGTGGTCCTCATAGGCGCGCACCGCGGCCCGCAGGGAGGGCTCGGTGTCCGGCACCGGCCGCGAGGACTCGAGCGGCGCGCCCAGGGCCAGCCTCCCGAGGTCCACCACCACCCCCAGGGGAGGCAGCGCCGGAAGCTCGGCGTGGGTCGCAAACAGCCAGGGCACGGCTTGCGCCACGGCCTCGGGGGACGTGCCCTCCAGCCGCGCGAGGCACAGCCCCGCGCACAGCCACCGCTCCGCCTCCTCGGGTCCACGTGGCTCCGTCGTCATGTCAGCCCGAGCAGCCGCGGCACCTTCTCCTCCAGCAGGTCGATCTCCTCGCGCGTCTCTCCCAGGAAGGAGAGCAGCACCAGATCCTCCCGCTCGACGGCGCCCCCATGGAAGATCCACGCCCGCGTGCGCAACAGCCGGTAGAGCTTCACCAGCTTGCGATCACTGATGAAGACACCGTCCTCGCGGGTGAGCGTCTGCACCACGCGGCGGAACTCACGCAGCAGCTCGTCCCGGAAGAACAGCTCCCGGTCGCGCAGCTCGCGCCCCTCCGGCCCCGGCTCGCGCCGGCTCATCACCAGCGTCAGGTAGCGGTGCGCCTTGAGGAAGTCCTCCAGCGTGGCGTGGCCCTCCGCCCAGGGCTTCTGGTTCAGCTCGCGCTGCGTCTGCGACTCCAGGCCCGAGTCGAGGAGCTCGAGGAAGTAGCGGTCCTGCACCGAGCGGCACGCCGCCTTCAGGCAGAAGCGATCCTTGAGCGCCCCCAGCTCCGCGTGCTCGGGCAGCTCGTTGGTGGCCGCGAAGAGCACCTTGAGCCGCACCGGCTGGGGCGCGCCATCCTGGTAGAACTTGCGCTCGTTGATGACCGTGAGCAGCGCGTTGAGGATGGCCGAGCTGGCCTTGAACACCTCGTCCAGGAAGACGAGCCGCGCCGTGGGCAGCTTGCCCCGCTCGCGCCGCATGTAGCGGCCCTGCCGCAGGAGGTTGATGTCGATGGGGCCCAGCACCTCCGAGGGCTCGGTGAAGCGCGTGAGCAGGTACTCGAAGTAGTCCTCGTCCCCGATGCGCAGCGCGTCCTTGAACTTGAGCACCAGCTCGGACTTGGCCGTGCCCGGTGGACCCACCAGCAGCAGGGGCTCCTGCGCCACCGCCGCCACCGTCATCAGATCCACCAGCGTCTGCTTGCCCACGAAGTGCCGCCCCAGCGAGAGCCGGAAGCGGTTGATGCGCTCGCGCAACGCCTGCGACTCGCGCGAGAGCGCCTCGTGGGACAACTCGGCGATGGGGTCGACGGCGCTCCGGCCGTCCGCGGGCTCCCGGGTGGGAACGCTCATGGATGCTCCTCCAGCTCCCGGTGGATGCGGCGCCGCACCAGGAATTCGTCCTCGTCCAGCCAACGCCGGGTGCGCTCACCCGACCCCTGCCCCACCCCCACGTGCCCCAGCACCAGCACGTCCGCGAACTCCACCACGGACAGGCAGAAGTGGCTGTTGGTGTTGTAGCTGTCCGTCACCCCGGGGAGCTGCTCGGACAGCCGCTCCAGCGCCGGCAGGGCCACGTCCACCGGGGCCTGGGACAGCGCCCCCGCGAGCCCCCGCGCCAGGGTGAGCCGCTCGGGCAGGGGCCCCTCGAAGTGGGCCAGGGTGGTGAAGGCGCGATCGAACACGGCGCTGGCCTCCGGCAGGTGTCCGAGCAGCGCGAGCCCCGCGGCGATGCCGAGCTGGGTGGACAGGGGCACCTTCTCCGGACGGGCGAGCAGTTGCTGGCCCGGCTCGAGCAGCCCGGTGGCCTCGCGGATCAGCCCCAGGCGGCGCAGGTCGCGCAGGGACGCGCCGAGGATGCCATGGCCCCAGGCCGCCGCCCCGGGAGGGAGCCCCACCAGCAGGGCACGCAGCCGTGCCACCAGAGCCTTGACGTGATCCTCCCGGCCGAAGTGTCCCGCCACCGTGAGGGCATCCCCCAGCAGCAGGGCGTGGGCCTCGTCGGGCAGGCCTTCCATGGAGGGCACGAGCCGGGTCAACAGCGGCAGGGCGCGGGCCGGAGGCAGCCGCGGAAGGGTGTCGAGCAGACCTTCCAACAGCCGCTGGCGCTCGGGAGCCGGCGTGAGCAGGGAGAGCGCCCGGGCGGCGAGCTGTTCCACCGCCGTGGCGAGCCGCTCCACGTCCTTCTCCTCGCGCAGGACGGCGAACTCCTCGCCTCGCGGATCCCGCTCGCCCCGTCCGAAGGAGCGCGCCGGATCCAACCGCTCGCTCGGCTCGAGAATCGTGGAGGCCTGCCGGAGCCGGTCCACCTTGTACCGGTGGAAGCTGCCCAGGGCATGGAGCTCGGTGGCCAGCTCGTGGGGAAGCGGTGTCTCGGAGGGCAGGCCCTCGAGCGCCTGCGCCACCCGCGCCGCATAGGCCCGGCCGAGGTAGCCATGCACGGGGTCCTTCCCCTCCAGGCCGGAGGTGGCGCTCGCCATCAGTTCCCGCGCCCGGTCCGCGTGCCCGAGCCGCGCGAGCCCCCAGGCGAAGACGAAGCGCACATAGGACCAGGTGAGGGCGACGGGGGCCTCGAGGGCGGAGCGGTGGCGGGGCGTGCGCTCGAAGCGATCCAGCAGCGCGTCGAGCTGGGCGCGCAGCCGGAAGGCATGGGCCGCGTCCACGTTCGCGCGCAGGAAGGTGGGCACGTCCCGCGCCCGCGAGAGGCCCCGGTGCAACAGGGCGAGGACGCGGTCTCCCGCCTGAGCCAGTCCGAGCGCATCGCCCCCGGAGAGCCGCGCCAGCGCGGCGCGGGTGAGCCAGAGCGAGCGCACGTCGAGCGCTCCATCGTGCCGATCCAGCCAGCGCTGCACCGCGGGAACGTCGAGCGGCTCGCCGGAGCCATGAAACACCCGCAGCACGTGACTCGCGAGGGCGCGGACATCCGCGTCGGAGGGCGCGGCGAGGGCCAGCCGCTCGGTGGGCGAGGCCCCTTGCGACGTGGCCTCCGACCAGCGAGCCGCGAGGGACGCCGCCTCGGAGCCCGAGGTCTCCCACAGGGCTCGGCTCCAGCACAGGCTCGCGTCGCGCTCGCGTCCGAGCAGGCCGTTGAGCTCCGCCATGCGCACCCACGAGGGCAGGCGCTCGGGCGCGTCCGCCGGGGACTCCAGCGCGAGGAAGTCCATCTCCCGCGTGGTGAGTTCCCGCTCGACCTCGCTCGTCCGCGCGGGCGTGAGGGGCACCAGACGCATGGGTGGGGGCCGTGGCGCCTCCACCCGGGGAATCCGTGGCGCGGCGATGGGCTCGGAGGCGGGCGCGGCGACGGGACGGCGGCGGGAGGAGCGACGCTCGGGCTCCTCCTCCTTCTCCGACGGCGAGGACTCTTCACGCGGCCCGGTGTCCGTGGCCTCGAAGGCCGCGAAGTCGAATGTGGCGCCACGCACCCAGGGCTCCAGCGCCACGGCGCCGGTATCGAGGACGTACTCCACCCACTCGTCGAGCGGCTGGAAGGCGCGCTCCGGGAGGCGCTCGGCGCGGAAGGCCCCCTGCCCCGTGGGGTGCAGCCAGGTGACGGTGTCCGCGTCGGGCGTGAGCAGGGCGCGCAGCCGGTCCCCGCGCAGGGGCGGCTCCAGCAGCGCGTCGCAGGGAAGGTAGAGGGTGGGGAGCTGGGGCAAGGGAGCGTAGGCCGTCCCGGACAGTCCGAGCTCCGGGGGCTTCTCCCGTCCCGGCCGGGCGCGGAGGACGACGTGGGGTGCCTCGGGAGGGCCCGAGACGGCGAAGCGCAGCTGCGCGAGCAGCGCCTCCGGCAGCGAGTGCACGAGGGACTCGACCTGGGCCACGGCGTTCTCGCGCAGCACCCAGAGGCTGGCGGGCTCCACGCGCGCGGCCTGGTGGAGCCGCAGGGGCACGGAGAGACGTCCGGGCACGGGGCGAGGCACCCAGTCCTCCACGGGCTGGGGCAGCGCGAGGTCCACGAGCTGGTACAGGTCCAGCCAGGGCCCGTCCGGCGCGGACATCCAGCTCCCCTCCCCCGGCAGCAGCAGCAGCGTCCCCGGAGGAGCCCGGAGCGCGCGGGCCAGCGGATGGGTATGGCCCAGCTCCATCCACACCCCATTCAGACCGGCGGTGACGGGCACGAAGGCGCGCAGTCCCGCGATGCGATCGATGGCGCGCGTGAGGGTGAAGTACGGCGGAGCAACGGCCCGCAGGAGCGCCCGGCGCTCGGAGCCACTTCCGGCGAGGCACAGCTCCTGTCTGTCACACCCGAGCCGCAGCATCTCTCCGGCCAGGGGCAGCAGCTCGCGCTCGTGCGCGGCCAGGAAGAGCACCGGACCGGTGGGCACGTCCAGCCCGGGCATCCGCCGGACCGGGAGCAGCTCCGCCCAGCAGCTCACGGCCGCGCCCTCTCCGAGGGCTTGCTCGTCGAGGCGGATGCCGAGTTCCCCGAGCGCCTTCACCTGCGAGCGGGCCAGGGGCGCCTCGGGCGTGACGAGGAGTCCTCCCGTCCCGGTGCGGTGGACGCGCGCCCGAGCCACCTGGACCTCGGTGGGAACGAGGCCCGAGGTCAGCGCGAGCCGCAGGACTTCCTCGGTGGGGAAGACGAGCGTGGGCATCAGGCCTTCCGCGCGACGCGTCCGGAGACGTCCTCGGAGGCCGGGGCCTGCTCGCCGCTCGTACTCGCGGGCGTCTCGCGCTCGACGACGATGCGCCCCACCTCGGAGGCCTTCAGCGCGCCGCCCGCGATGAGCTTGTCCACCAGGCGGCGATGCTCCTCCTCGTGCTCCATGGGCAGGGCATCGGCATCGCTCTCGTACTTGACGAGGATGTCCTTCTTGCCCGTGGTGGGATCGATCTGGAGACGCAGGGTGAGGCTAGCCACGAGGGGGCTCCTTGGGCGCCGCGGAGGGCATCAGGTGGGCGAAGGCCTCGCGGTCGAGCACCTTGCGCTCGAGCAACAGATCGCGCAGCGCGAGGAGGCGGTCGCGCTCGCGTTGAAGGATGTCCCGGGCCCGCTTCCGCTGGGAATCGAGCAGGTGCCGCACCTGGGCGTCGAGCTGCTCGAGCGTGGCATTGGAGAGCGGGAGCGAGGGCTCTCGCGGATCGTGAGGGGCGAAGCGCTGCACCGCGAGCGCGTCGCCCTCGCCCATGCCGAACTCCTGCACGAGCGCGCGGGCGATCTCCGTGGCCTGCTCCAGGTCCTGCGCGCTGCCGATGGAGATGTCCTCCAGGAGGAGCGCCTCGGCCTCGCGGCCACCGAAGAGCACGCAGAGGTTGTCGAGCAACTGGCCCCGGGTGACGACGTAGCGGTGGGCCCGGTCCGCGTACTGCACGAAGCCGAGCGAGCCGGCGAGGTCACCCCGGATGGAGATGCGATCGATGGACGGAGCGTGGGGACAGTGCAGCGCGCAGAGGGCATGGCCAGCCTCGTGGGTGGCCACCACCTTCTCCTCGGCGGCGGTGAGCTCGGGCCGATCGAGGTACTCGGTGAGGGCGCGCTCCACGTCGAGCGGCTCGATGGGCCCCAGGTGGCCCTCGCGCAGCCGTCGCCGCGCCAGCGCCCGGCACAGCGCCTGGAGGTGATCGCCGGAGTAGCGCGAGCCGGTGCCCTCCACCAGATCCCCCGTGCGCTTGACGGCGTACTCCATGGCCCGCTCGGACAGGCCCAGGCCGAGCTTGCGGTCATAGATGGAGAGGATGGCACGCCGGTCCGTGCTGTTGGGATAGGGAATGCACAACTGGAACTCGAAGCGGCCGGGGCGCAGGAGCGCGGGATCCAGCGACTCGACGAAGTTGGTGGTGCCCACCACGAAGACGAGCTCCTCCTTGCGAAAGCCGTCCATCTCCGTGAGGAGCTGGTTCACCATGGAGTGCTCCACCCCCGAGCCCGTGTACGTGCCGCGCGCCGAGGCGAACGAGTCCAGCTCGTCGAAGATGATGATGCTGGGGGCGGCCTGGCGGGCGCGCACGAAGATCTGCCGGAGGTTCTCCTCGCTCTCGCCCACCCAGCGGCTCTTGAGCTCGGGGCCGCTCACCACGGTGACGGCCGCGCCGAGCGCCGAGGCCATCGCCTTGGCGAAGAGCGTCTTGCCCGTGCCGGGAGGGCCCCAGAAGATCATCCCGCGCGGCAGCAGCGACTCCACCTGCTTGACCTGCTCGGCGTCCCCGAGCGCCTCCTTGTGGGACAGCACGTCCAGCAGCTCGCGCTGGAGCCGCTCCTTCACCTTGGCGTAGCCACCAATGGCTCCGTACAGGTCCAGGTCCGGCACGCTGAGCGAACCGGACAGGGTGGCGGTGCGCAGCTGCGTGTACGCGGGACGAGGATCGGCGGGGTAGTCCTCTCCGGTGATGGCCCCGAGCAGGCGCCGCAGGCGGACGGCATTCACGCCGGACACGTGCTTGTAGAGCGCGTAGGGCTGAAGTCCCCGGCCGAACTTCCGGCTCTCGCGCTGGGTGACGAGGTAGCGCAGCCGCTCGCGGCTCACGCCCAGGATGCTCTCGCGGTGGGGGAAGAGGTTCTCGATGACACGCGGCAATGGGAAGGAGGGATCCTTGAAGCCCACCCACACCATCTCCGGGTTCTCGTAGAGCAGGGGGATGACCTCGCGCGCCTCGGTGGTGAGCCCTCCGCTGCTGGTGGTGAGCAGATCCAGGTGGGGCAACACCACGATGCGCTCGCGCACGGCGCCGCGCACCGCATCGCGCAACTGGGCGATGAGCGTGGACATGAGGCTCGGCGCCGGCATGCCCGGAGGAGGCTCCTGGGCGGCGCGGCCATCCAGGTAGAGGAACTGCTTGCCCTCGCGCTTGAGCCGATCGCGCAGGCACTTGTAGAAGAAGGGTGTCAGCTCCTTGTCGGCCTCGACCATGACGGGAAGGCCCCGCTGCAACGCCTCGCACACGCGGCCCAGCTCCGCGGGGTAGGCCGCCTCCACCGCCGCGAAGGGGGACAGCTCGACGGGCAACTCCTGCTCGGGGATGAGGGCGCTCACAGACGGACCTTGATGGTGAGCGAGCCGGTGGCGGGATCCTCGCTGATCTCCTCCACCGTGCCGAGCTGCCGCGCCCGGACCTTGAGGGCCTCGGCCGTCACCTTGTTGGTGACGGAGTCCAGCTCCTGCTTCAGATCGCGCAGCCGGGACTCCAGACGGCGGGTGAGGTCCTCGCGCAGGGACTCCCGGGCGACGCTGGCCCGGTCCTCCAGCCGCGCGCGGGCCTGTTCCCGGGCCTGCTCCTGGGCCTGCTCCTTCTCATCCTCCCGGGCGTAGCTGCGCTGCGCCGTGGCCTGGAGTTCCACGGCCCGCTCGTCGGCGAGCGTGACGCTCACGTCCCCGGTCTGCACGTCGATGGCCAGCCGGACACCATCGGCCTCGGTGCGCAGGGCGACGGGGCCCTCGCGCGTGAAGCCGCGGCGCGCCAGCTCCTCGGCGAGCAGTCCCCCCAGTTCCTCCTGGGAGAGGATGGGCAGCAGCTCGAGCTTGGAGCAGACACCATCCTCGGCCTGCACCACGCGGTTGAGGGACTCGGAAACGGAGATGCGGTAGGCGCGGCTCATCGGTACTCACCCTTCGAACACAGGATAGCCTCGGAGATGGAGCACCCAACAGAGCACGAGGAAGGCCAGCAAGGGCACATCCAGGCACAGCAACCGTCGGAGGGAGGGGCCGAAACGCACCGTGTGCCCCAGGGCTACCAGGAACAAGAGCCCGAGCAAAGCACCGGTGAAGAACGGATGCAGGGTGGTGCGATAGGACGAGAGGCCCGACTCGTCCCGATCCCGGATGAAGGCATGGGGCTCGAGCCAGCCCATCACCCCGGCGCCCACCACGATGAGCCAGCCGAGTGACAGCACGAGGAACTGGAGGGCGCGAGGCGCCAGGAGCCGTGGCAGAAAGCCCGCGGCCACCAGCCCCACGCAACACGACACGAGCAGCAGCGCCTGCGCCTCCAACCCTCCGAGCGGTCCCCAGGAGATGCCCAGCAGGGAGACCAGGGCCACGCCCACGACATAGCCCAGCGCGCCCAGCCAGGGCCTGAGCCGCGAGCCTGTCATGACACCCCGGACTCGATGGAGCCAAGGGACGCGAGGGCCCGCTCCCGCTCCGCCGCGAGCCGAAAGCCGGCCTCGCCGAACGCGCTCCACTGGGAGAGCAGGAGCTGGGCCGCGTCGTAGTCATCGTCGAAGAAGCGCACGGCACGGTGCTCGGCATCCCAGCGGGCGAGCCGGGCGAGGCTCCGAAGCCAGGCGCCCGCGGCCCGGGAGGCCTCGGCACGGGCGCGCAGCGAGGCGAGCGGGGAGAGTCCTTCCACCCAAAGTGTGGCGGGGCGTTCCACCAGCCCCCTGCCCGCCTCCAGCAGGAAGCCGGCGAGCTCCCTCCGCCGGGCGGCCTCGAGCGCATCCAGGAAGGCGGAGAGCACCACCTCCTGAGCCGAGCCGAGTGCCACCATGTCCGCGGGCTCGGAGACACGGCGCTTGGACTCCTCGAGGCGGAGCCAGCGGCGGGCGAGGTCCGCCTGCAAGGCCTCGAGCACGAGTCCCTCCTGTGCGAGCAGCGGCGTGAAGGCCGAGGCGTCGAAGCCGGGCGGAGGCGCGCCGAGCAGCTCGGGAAAGCCGAGCCGGCAGAGCGCCGAGTGCCGGAAGAGGGGCTGGGCGCCCACGGAAGGCCCACAGGGCGTGCCCGCCACGAGGTGACAGCAGAGGTAGAGGAAGAGCTCGTCGGCGAGCGTGAGGGGCGTCTCCACCTCGAGCGGCTCGCAGTCGAGCCGTCCGAGGGGCTGGGAGGTGAGCCACTGAAGGGCCCGCACACAGGCGGACGAGAAGTGCAGCGGAGGGGCGGCGTGCCGTTGCCACAGCCGGCCCTCCACGCCCTGTCCCTCGTGGAGGTGACGCCGCCGCCGCCAGCCCCCGCGCCGGACGAGGGCGAGGACGATGCCCTTGGCGAGCAGGTCGCGCAGCACCTGGAGCGCGCTTGGGCCGAGCTTCGGGGGAACGGCGCGGCGGGTGAGCAGGAGGTCCTCGACGGAGGCGTACTGCCCCGAGTCCACGATGGCGCGGCCGAGGGAGAGCAGGGCGTATTCGCTGGGGGAGACGGACATCATGGCCGCAGCCGGTTGGCGAGCTCGGGCCAGCCGTTGATGACGAGCTTGCCGTCCACGAAGTGGATTTCGGCGGTATTGGGAGCGGAGAACCGGGGGTCGTCCGGCGAGTAGCGGGGGGTGAGGAAGTGCAGGACCTGGTTGCGCGAACCAATCCAACGGCGGCGCGTGTCCGGCTGGTCCTTCTCGTAGCGGCCGTCGACGAGCAGGTCGACGGTGGAGAGGAGCCGGTCCACCTCCGGATTCGACTGGGCGCGCAGCTCGGCGAGGGTGTAGCCGCTGAAGATCATGATGGAGAGACCGGCCTCGCGCAGGCGCTCGCACAGGGCGGCGGCGGGACCGGGCTGGGCGAAGGGCTCACCTCCGAGGAGGCTGAAGCCCTCGATGTCCGGGGTGGCGAGGATGCGCCGGGCGAGCTCCTCGACGGTGACGAGGGGGCCGCGATCGGGGGCGAACATCTCCGGGTTGCAGCACCCCGGGCAGCGCAGGGGGCAGCCCTGGAGCCAGAGGGCGAAGCGGTGACCGGGGCCCTCCGCCTCGGTGCGGGGGACGAACTGGGCCACCCGGAGGGCGGGATCTGGAGGCCGCGGGACTTCGGTCATGGATGCCCCCAGCATGCCAGCCCGGAGGCCGCCAGACGAGGGCACCTCACTCGGACCAGAGCAGCGGCAGCTCGAACTCGATGGCCTCGAACGGCTCGGCCCTCACCCGCTCCTCTCCCGAGAAGGACTGAGCGAGCACCCACTGGCCCTCCGTCCGCCGGTAGATGTCCAGCGTGCGGGCCAGCGGCTCCACCAGCCACAGGTGCCTCACCCCTTCCCGAGCGTAGATGCGCATCTTCGGGCCCTTGTCCCGGCTGCGCGTGCGGTCAGAAAGAATTTCGCACGCCCAATCCGGGGCCAGGCCGTAGTGCGCCGGAGCATCGGCGCCACCAACGGCACGCGGCAGTCGCTCACGCGTCCACCCGGCCAGGTCCGGCACGAGCTTGTCCGGGCGCGGACCGAGGTGCAGTTGCGGCTCATTGAGGATGACCCATCCCCCCGGCCCTCCCCTGCCAAACTTGAAGGGCCCTCCAATGAGGATGCCCAGGTTCGACGCCACGTTGGCGTGAGGACGGGCCGGACGCGGACTGAGGTGCAGCACCCCCTCCAGGATCTCCGCCACCATCTCCTCGGGAGCCGCCTGGAAGGCCGCCTCCACGGACGGGTCGTTGGGTTCGGTGGACTCGGAGTCGGGAGGGCGACGAGTGACCATGAGAGAAGAGTTTCGCATGGCCCTCTCACGGTGCAACGTCGGGACCATTGAAGGACGAGGCGGAAGACATGCCAGCCCGGACATAAACTCCCACTTCATGACGACGCCTGTCGGCCCCCTCGCCACCAGACCTCCCTACCTCTTGCGAACGCCCCGCCTCGTCTTGCGCTGCATGGAGCCCTCCGACGCCGCGCTCCGCAAGGACGCGGTGGACTCCAGCGGAGCGTTCCTCAAGCACTTCTTCCCGCCCACTCCCGAGGGACACATGTCCCTGGACGCCCACGCCGCGCAGATCCGCAAGCTCCGGGCCAGCTTCGATCTGGATCAGGATCGCGCCCATGGAGCCTTCGAACCGGAAACCGGCAGGATGATTGGCGAGGGCGGACTGATCACGCGCGCTGGCATCGAAGCGCTCGAGATCGGCTACTGGTTCCGCCGCGACGCGACGGGCCAGGGCCTCGCCACGGAGATGGCCTCGGCGCTGGTCAAGACCGCCTTCGAATTCGACAAGGTGAAACGCATGGACCTGTTCTGCGCGCCAGACAACGAGCGGAGCGCGGCGATGGCCCGTCGGCTGGGCTTCACCTTCGAGGGACGACTGCGTGACCGGCAGCTCGCGCCGCACCACCCGCGCGGCGACCTGCTGAGCTTCACCCTCCTGGCCTCCGAGTACCCCCAGACCCGGGCCCATCAACTCCCGCTCGAGGCCTTCGACTTCCTCGGACGGCGGCTCACCTGAGCCACGTCCCGCGACTCACTCGGACCAGAGCAGCGGCAGCTCGAACTCGATGGCCTCGAACGGAGCAGCCCTCACCCGCTCCTCTCCCGCCAGGGACTGGGCGAGCACCCACTGGCCCTCGGCGAGCCGGTAGATGTCCAGTGTGCGGGCCAGCGGCTCCACCAGCCACAGGTGCCGCACTCCTTCCCGGGCGTAGATGCGCATCTTCGCGCCCTTGTCCCGGCCGCGCGTGCGGTCAGAAAGAATCTCGCAGGCCCAATCCGGCGCCAGGCCGTAGTGGGCCGGAGCGTCGTCTCCGCCGACGGCACGCGGCAGTCGCTCGCGCGTCCACCCGGCCAGGTCCGGCACGAGCTTGTCCGGGCGTGGGCCGAGGTGCAGCTCCGGCTCATCGAGGACGACCCATCCTCCCGGCCCTCCCCTGCCAAACTTGAAGGGCGCGATGAGGAGGCCCCCCAGATTCGACGCCACGTTGGCGTGGGGACGGGCCGGACGCGGGCTGAGGTGCAGCACGCCCTCCAGGATCTCCGCCACCATCTCCTCGGGAGCCGCCTGGAAGGCCGCCTCCACGGACGGGTCGTTGGGTTCAGTGGACTCGGCTTCAGGCGGGCGACGAGTGACCATGAGAGAAGAGTTTCGCATGACCCTCGCGTACTGCAACGACAGAGCCATCGTCTGGTAGAGGGACGCCCCCTCGTACGACGGGGAGGGTCGGATTGACGGAGGAGGCACTCGGGCATCTGCTGGACGCATGTCCGAGCCCACTCCTCCCGCGCCGCTCTCCGGAGCCCACGCCCGCCCGGTGGACGTCTCCGAGCGAGTGCTCCTCCTGGACGTATTGCGAGGCTTCGCGCTGTGCGGCGTCTTCGTCTCCAACAGCTTCTCCTGGTTCAGCGGCCGTGCCCTCCTGACACGCGAGCAGACCCAGGCGCTGTCGGCGCCTCCGCTCGAGGCCGTCGTCACCGCGCTCTACTACTTCTTCGTCAACCAGAAGTTCGTCGTCCTCTTCTCCTTCCTCTTCGGGCTGGGCTTCTCCATCCAGCTCACGCGCGCCGAGGCCCGAGGCGTCCCCATCGTCCCCCTGTACTCGCGGCGGCTGCTGGTGCTGCTGGGCATCGGCGTGACGCACCTGTTCGCGCTCTGGGTGGGCGACGTGCTCTCCACCTACGCCCTGGTGGGCTTCGCGCTGCTGCTCTTCCGCCGGAGCTCGGATCGGGCGGTGCTCACCTGGGCGCTGATGCTGATCGGAGGAGTGCCGCTGCTCGTCTCCGCCCTCCAGCACTTCGGCCCCCTCCTGATGGACGGCACCCAGGCGGCGGCCGAGGCGGCGAAGGCCAGCGAAGCACAAGAGGCCCAGGCGCGGACTCGCTTCCTGGAGGGACTCTCCAGCGGCTCCTTCCGGATGGCCCGGGAGGCGAACGCTCAATACGCCGTCTTCATCCTCCCTCAGCTCAAACGGCTGCTCTGGATGAGCGTCACCCTGGGCCGCTTCCTGCTGGGCCTGCTCGCGGGGCGACACCTGTTGCTCCAGGACGTGGAGCGCCACCGGGCCTTGCACCGCCGGCTGCTCGTCTGGGGAGGAGCGGTGGGCCTGCTGGGCAACGGCACCTGGCTGGTGGTGCAGCGCCTGCGCATCGCGGGGGTCGTGGATCCGGCGAAGGACCACTGGATGTTCGCCCTGCCCACCCTCCAGGAACTGGGCTTCCTGGGTCTGGCCGCGGTGTACGTGGCCGCCTTCGCCCTGCTCTTCCAGCGCGAACATTGGTGGAAGGTGCAGGAGGTGCTCGCACCGGTGGGCCGCATGGCGCTCACGAACTACCTGCTGCAGACCGTGGTGAGCCTGTGCATCTATGACGGCTGGGGACTGAGCCTCGTCGGCCGGATGCCGCCGTCGCGCTGCGTGGCGCTCACGCTCACCCTCTTCGCGCTCCAGGTGCCCCTCAGCCAGTGGTGGCTGTCACGCTTCCGCTTCGGCCCGGCCGAGTGGTTGTGGCGCTCGCTCACCTACGGACGGGCACAGCCCATGCGTCTGGCCCCCCGGAGCACCGTGGAGCCCTCGGTGGGCTGATGCGCGAACTCAGCCGCCCTGGACCATCATGATGAGGTTGCCGCACGTGTCCTCGAAGGACACGACGGTGACCGGCCCCATCTTCTTCGGCTCGCCACGGAACACCACGCCCAGCTTCGACATCCGCTCGTACTCCGCCTGACAGTCATCGACGGCGAACGACGTCAGGGGAATCCCCGCGTCGAACAGGGCCTTCTGGTAGACCCTGGCGGGGGGAAAGCCCATCGGCTCGAGCAGCAGTTGGGTGCCCTCCGGGGCCTGGGGCGACACGACGGTCAGCCACCGGTGCTCGCCCATCGGCTGGTCCACCTTCGTCACGAAGCCCAGGACCTCCGTGTAGAACTTCAGGGCCTTGGCCTGATTATCCACCACCACGCTCGTCAGGTTGATCCGCATCGACGTCTCCAGGAAACCCACGCCGCGCGCGAAGGACCGCGCGCGGGGTGTTGGAGTCTCACACGCTCACAGGGTGACATTCACCTGGAACTCGCCGCCGGTGGAGGACTTCGCGGTTCCCGTGACGGTGGTGCTGCCGGCCTTGCGGCGCACCTTGCCGGTTCCATCGTCCTCGATCTGCCCGGACAGGCTCAGGTTCAGCGTGACCTCTCCCTCGATGTCTCCGGTCATCTGGAAGGAGCCCACGAGCGTGCCCGTGAAGGTGCCGTTGGGGATGTCACGCAGCGAGAGGGTCAACGCCGGCTGGGCCGCCGCGTCGGTGGTCGTCTGGTAGGTGATCTCCACCGGCGCCTCCTCCTCGGCGACGGTGACCTCGCCGTCGGTGTAACCCTTCATCCCGACGCGCAGCCGCATCCCCTTGTTCGCCGACGAGCCCTGGTCCACCTGCCCGGTGATGTCCAGGGTGCCCCCGGCGTCTCCAGTGGTCGACTGGGGCGGGATGTTGGCGCTCGAGGCGGCGTTGAAGCCGGCGAAGCCGAGTTGGAGGGACTTCTCGACGGATTTGTCCAACCCGAGGTACGCGCGGCGGGCCTGCTCATCGGAGCTGATCTCGTCGCTACAGGCGGACAGGAGGGCCGTGACGGAGAGGACGGCGAGGACACGAAGGGAGGGAAGGTGCATGGCCCCTATGTACTCCGACTCCTTGGAGGCACACGACCCTCCGGCCTGGCAGTGGGAGGAACCACACTCCTGGAAGCCTTGCTGCCACGTTCCAGTCATCACTCGCGGGGCGCAATCCGGGGTCGGAGCAGACCTCTCGTGTCTGAACTCACGACAGGCGGTGAACGGGACCTGAAACCGCCGTTTCTCGATGGGTTCGGCGGGCCGGGTGCAAAGCCCATTTACACGTCCGCGCACGGTCGATGCCGCCCCCATGCGCCAGTGCGCTTTCCAAGAAAGGGAGAGCCCCTCGAAACAACGCGGAGCCGTGGATCCGGCACGTATCCTGCTCCGCCATTTCCCGAGGAGATTCCCATGAAGATGAGCAGCTGGAGTTCCGTCGCCGTATGGCTCGCATGCGCCATGCCCGTGTGGGCGGCGGCCCCGAGAGAGAAGGAAGTATGGCTCACCATCGGCACGGACGCGCTGGAGCCGGTACGTGGTGCCTTCCAGGCCAGGGGCATGACGCTGGCGGCGCCCACGTTCCAGAAGGGCGGCGTGGCGGTGCTGCGCGTGCGCGAGTCCCAGGTGGAACAACTGGCGCTGGCGATGCACGACGAGCTGCACCGGTGCGCGGGCTTCATCGCCCATGACACCCAGGGCGAGGCCTTCGCGGCGCTGGAGGCCAACAACGCGCCCCAGCCCGTGGCCCCGCTCCTCCACTACACCCTCAACAACGGCCCCTCGGTGCAGGCGCTGATGGACGAGGTGCGGGAGGTGGAGCTGCGCGACACCATCCAAGCGCTGTCCACCAACTGGACCAACCGCTACTACAACGTGCAGAACGGCGCGGACGCGTCCACCTGGCTCGAGAACAAGTGGAAGACGATCACCGCCGGGCGCCCGGACATCACGGTGGAGCTCTTCGCGCACACCTTCAAGCAGTCCTCCGTCATCGCCACCCTCCGGGGCACCACGCTGCCCGACGAGGTGGTGGTGCTCGGTGGGCACCTGGACTCCATCAACCAGAGCAACGCCACGACGGGCACGGCGCCGGGCGCGGATGACGACGCGTCGGGCGTGGCCTCCATCACCGAGGTGCTGCGCGTGGCGGTGCTCGAGGGCTACAAGCCGGCGCGCACCGTGAAGTTCATGGCGTACGCGGGCGAGGAGGCGGGACTGCTCGGCTCCAAGGCCATCGCCAACTCGTTCAAGGCCAACGGGGTGAACGTGGTGGGCGTGTTGCAGTTGGACATGACCAACTACCAGGGCAACACCTTCGACTTCGGCCTCGTGTTGGACAGGACGAACGCGACCCTCAACACGCAGGTGCGCAACCTCATCTCCACGTACCAGCCGGAGCGGACCGTCGCCAACATCATGTGCGGCTATGGCTGCTCGGACCATGCCTCGTGGACCAACGCGGGCTACCCGGCCGCGATGCCCTTCGAGGCCTCGCTGAGCACGATGAACCCGACCATCCACGGCGCGCAGGACACCCTGGCGTTCCTGGGGGACACGGCGGAGAACTCGGTGAAGTTCGCGAAGCTGGGCGCCTCGTTCATGGCCGAGCTGGCCAAGGGCGCCACCGAGGGCAACACCCCGCCGCCCGTCGGTGTCGAGCCCGGGACGCTCCAGACCGCCGCCTTCGATGCGACGTACTGGGCGCCGGCGTGTTCGCAGGTGGGCTCGGGCTGCGACTCGGGCACGCTGCTCGACGGCCGCGGGGGCGTGGGCCCCGAGCAGAACCAGCCCAACACACTGCGCAAGGGCTGCGCGGATGGCGCCTCGGGCACCTACCACGCGGATGAGTCACTCGACCGGCTCCAGGTGAGCACCCTGGATGGGACGATCCTCTTCCCGGGCAAGACGGTGAAGATCGAGGCGAGCGTGTACGCCTACTCCACCACGGAGGACAAGCTGGACCTGTACTACTCGGCGAGCGCCACCAACCCCTCGTGGCAGCTCATCGGCACGTACAGCCCGAGCCACACCGGCGTCACCACCCTCTCCGCCACGTACACCCTGCCCGTGGGCGGCGTGCAGGCCATTCGCGCCAACTTCCGCCACGCCGGTCCCGACGGTGCCAACAGCGCCGCGCGGGTTTGCAGCGGCGGCGGGTACGACGACCGCGACGACCTGGTCTTCACGGTGCCGTGAGGCCCCGCCCCCGGCGGCCGGTCACCGCTCCTCGGGAATCGTCAGGGCACGCAGCAGCCGGCTCTCGCCCAGCTGGATGCGCAAGAGCAGCACCGAGCCCGGGGCCTGTCCGCGCACCGCCTGGGCGAACTCCCGTGGGTTGTTCACCGGCCGGCCACCGGCCTCGACGATGACCATGCCCGGCTGGAGTCCGGCCCGCTCCGCGGGCGAGCCGGGCTCCACCTCGATGATCAGCGCGCCCCGGATCGCGCCCGGCACGAGGCGTGGATCCACGTCCTGCAAGCGCATGCCCAGCCGGCGGCCGGACTCCTCGCGCTCGTCACCGGGGGGCTGGGTGGAGAAGCCCTCGAGGTCCGGCCGCTCGGCGAGCTTCACCCGCACCTCGCGCGACTGGCCCGCGTGGTAGACGGTGAGCTTCACGGTCTCCTCCGGCGGGCGGAAGCCGATGTCGCGCGTGAGGGCACGCGCGGATTCCACGGGCTCGCCATTCACGGCGGTGATGATGTCGTCCTGCTGGAGGCCGGCCCTGGCCGAGGGCGTGTTCTCCTGCACGCCGGTGACGATGGCGCCCTTGTCCTGCGGCACCTTCAGGGCCCGGGCCAGGTCGGGCGTCAGATCCTGCACCGACACACCCAGCCAGCCGCGGCGGATCTTCCCCTTCTGGAGTTGGGGCAGCAGCGCCTGGGCCGTATTGGAGGGCACGGCGAAGCCGATGCCGGCGCCCCCACCGACGATGGCGGTGTTGATGCCGATGACCTCGCCCCGGGCGTTGAACAGCGGCCCTCCCGAGTTGCCCGGATTGATGGCGGCGTCCGTCTGCAGGAAGTTGTCGTAGGGGCCCGCCTGGATGTCACGCGCCCGGGCCGAGAGGATGCCGGAGCTGACGCTGGAGGTGAGCCCGAACGGGTTGCCGATGGCCACCACGGGATCGCCCACGCGCACCGCGTCCGAGTCACCGAGCCGGACGAAGGGCAGATCCTTCACGTTGCCCTGGAGCTTGATGAGCGCCAGGTCGGTGAGGGGATCCCTCCCGAGCACCTTCGCCTCGTACTCGCGGCCATCGTCGAGCCGCACGCGGATGGAGAAGGCGTTCTCCACCACGTGGTTGTTGGTGAGGATGAGCCCGTTCGGGTCGATGATGAAGCCCGAGCCCTCCCCCTGCTGGACGCGCTCGCGCGGCGCGGGGCCGTCCTCGGGGAGTCCCGGCATGCCGAAGAAGCGCTCGAGCAGATCCCCATGAGCCTCGAGCCCAGGGGCCCGGACCTGGACGTCCACGTTGACCACGGAGCTCTTCACGGCCTCCACGAGGTCCGCGACGGAGACCAGTTGCCCGGAACCGCCCGTGGCCTGCTCCTCTTGCGGGAGGGGCCTGGCTGGCTGGGCCCCCTGCTGCACGGGCCGGGGGGCGTCCGGTGCCGGGGCGGGCGCCTGGCTCACGGCGGGAGGTGGAGGGAGGGCCGGCTCGCGTGCGCGGCGCTCACAACCGGTGGAGACGCTCAGCAGGAGCGCGTTGAACAGGAAGAGGCGAAACCAGAAGGCCGGGCGGGCGTGGGTCATCAAGGGGACTTCCTCCATGGAGGGAAGATGCGGACCCTGTCCGCGCATGCCCACCCTGGACATCGTCATGGGAGAGGAGCACGAACGGAGATGCCGGACATCGAGACACCAGGGGGCCAGGCGAGTCTGGAACCACGGCCCTTCACGCTGCCGACGAAGCGAGGGCCGGTGGACGTGTTGTTGTACGACTCCCCCGGAGCGAAGGCGGGGGTGTTGCTGGCGGGAGGCGTGGGCGGTGGCTTCGATACGCCGGCCCTCCGGTTGTACCCGCGGCTGGGCGAGGAGTTGCTGAAGCACGGCCTGTCCACGCTGCGGTTGAGGTATCGCCACCCGACCGACCTGACGGAGTCGGTGCAGGACGTGCTCGCGGGAGTGGACTTCCTCGTGGAGCGAGGGCTCGAGCGGATCGCCCTGGTGGGGCACTCGTTCGGTGGGGCGGTGATGATCCGGGCCGGGGTGCGCTCTGCCTGGGTGAAGACGGTGGTGGGGCTGGCGCCCCAGAGCTACGGGACGGAGCCGGTGCCGGAGTTGCATCCGCGCTCGTTGCTGCTCGTGCACGGCACGTCGGACACGGTGCTCCCGCCGCGCTGCTCGCAGTCCATCCACGAGCGGGCCCGGGGGCACAAGGAGCTGGAACTCATCCCGGGAGCCGGGCACGTGCTCAACGAGGCCGCCGAGCCCGTCTTCACGCGCGTGAGGGACTGGCTGGTGCACGAGCTCCGGGGGTGAGTTCGCCTCGCCGGGGAAGGGCCGGGAGGCAGGCCTGGGTGAAGAGAGCCCCGGCGAACCGGGGGCCTCGCAACAGGCCCCCTGTCTGGCGGGCAGGCATCGCGTCTCCTATCGTGTGCCCCTACCTTCCCTCCTGGATGCACCCCGCGGGTGAACCCCACCTGATATGCGCCTGCTCGGTTTCCTGCTCGTGTGGCTGATGGCGACACCTCTCGCGGCCGCCGAGCGGGAGAAACGGGTGCTGCTCTTCGTCCCCGAGGACGCCACGGTGCCGGCCATCGCGGACTTCACCCGGACCTTCCGGCAGACGGTGCTGGCCAACTGGCGGGGACCCGTCACCGTCGACATCGAATACCTGGACATGGCCTGGTTCGGCGGCGCCGAGTACGAGCGCGCGCTGCGCGACTTCTATCTCGTCAAGTACCGCGAGCAACAACCCGACGCCATCGTCTCCTTCGTGGATGCCACCCCCCTGCTGGTCTACCTGCAGCAGGAACTATGGCCCCAGGTGCCATTGCTCTCCATCTTCAACGACGACGTCCTGGTGTCCATGCTGAACCAAGGCCCGTATCTGCGAGCCAATTGGGCGGATCTCGACGTGTCGGGCACCGTCCAGGTCGCCCTGCGGCTGCTGCCAGACACGCGGCATGTCGCCCTCGTCCTCGGTTCCAGCCCACGCGAGGTGGGCGCCTGGCCCCATGTCTCGCGCGAGGTCCGCGCCGCCGCGCCGGATCGCGAGTTCATCGGGCTCATGGACCTGACGTTGGAGGAACTGCGGCAGCGGGTGCGGACCCTGCCCGAGGACAGCGTGGTCATCCTGGTGGGCTTCATGCAGGACGCGACAGGTCGCAGTTGCATCACGCGCGACGTGTCGCGGCAGCTGCATGCCGAGGGCAGCCCTCCCATCTTCAGCGTTCACGAGACCATGCTGGGCAGCGGAATCGTCGGGGGGATGTTGTTGGACTACGAGTTGCTGGGCCAGGAAGCCGCGCGACGCACCCTGCGGCTGCTCGAGGGCGAACCGGCCTCGAACCTGCCGCCAGGATCCATCGAGGCCAATCTGGCCGCCTTCGACGAAAGGGAACTCAAGCGCTGGCACATTCCCACCAGCCGGTTGCCTCCCGGCGGCGTGGTGCGCTTTCACGAGCCCGGCCTCTGGGAGCGCTATCGCTGGCAGGTGGCGGCGATCCTCGTGGCGGGCCTGTTGCAGGCGGTGCTCATCACCGTGCTGCTGCTGGAGCGCGCACAACGCCGGAGGGCCCAGCGGCTGAACCTGGCGGTGCTGGACTCGCTCCCCGGCTCCGTGGCCATCCTCGACAAGCGTGGGGTGGTGCTGCGCTCCAATCCACTGACGGCGCAGGGCGAGCGACTGGGGGGACTGCCCGCGGACAAGCTCCGGGTCCCTGGCGCCTCCTATCTGGAGTCCTTCCGCGAGGCGGCGCGCACCGGCCCCCCCGAGATGGCCGGAGCGGTGACGCTGCTCCAGGAGGTGCTCTCGGAGCGCGCACCCGAAGGCGTGGTGGAGTCCCGGGGGCTCACCCCCCACACCTGGTTCGAGCTGCGCGCCCGGCAGTTGGAGTTGCCCGAGGGCGGAGCTGTCGTGACGTTGATGGACGTCACCCCCCGCCGGCGCGCCGAGCTGGAGGCGCGCCAGGCTCGCGACGAACGGGCGCACCTGGAGCGGGTGGCCGCCGTGGGCGAGCTGGGGGTCTCCATCGCCCATGAGCTGAACCAGCCCCTGGCCGCCATCCTCACCAACGCCGAGACGGCCCAGACCCTGCTGCGGCGCACCCCCGTGGATCTGCCCCTGGTGCTCGAGACGCTCCAGGACATCGTCTCCGACGACCAGCGGGCCGGAGCGGTCATCCGCCACATGCGAGCCCTGCTCAAGAAGGGCGAGGCGCAGCACGGCCCCCATGACGTCAACGCGCTGGTGCGCGAGGTGCTGCGGCTGGTGGGCGCCGATGCCCAGGCACGCGGAGCCGAGCTCACCCTGCACCTGTCCGACTCCCCCCTGACCGTCCACGGCGACGGCGTGCAGTTGCAGCAGGTGGTGCTCAACCTGGTCACCAATGCCCTGGACGCGGTGAGCCAGAGCCCCGTCGGACAGCGGCGGGTGTGGGTGCGCACCCAACAACGCGAGGGCCAGGTCGATCTGGTGGTGGAGGACACCGGGGCGGGGTTGACCGAGCAGGTGCTCGCGCACCTCTTCGAGCCCTTCTTCACCACCAAGCGCGAGGGGCTGGGCATGGGCCTGTCCATCAGCCGCTCCATCCTCGAGTCGCATCAGGGCCGGATCCAGGCCGAGCACCGCACGGGAGGGGGCGCCCTCTTCCGCTGTACCCTGCCCTCCGTCTGAACCGAGGGCCCTGTGGTAGAACCGCTCCCATGAGCCAGGGGGAGCCCACGGTGTTCGTCGTCGACGATGACCCTTCGGTGCTGCGCAGTCTCGGGCGCATGTTCCAGGTGCGGGGCTATGAAGTGGAGAGCTTCGCCCACCCGCGGCTGATGTTGGAGCGCGAGCCCTCGCGGGGACCTGGGTGCGTGGTGATGGACCTGCGCATGCCGGAGCTCAACGGGTTGGAGTTGCAGCAGGAACTGCGGCGGGTGGGGTGGACGCAGCCCATCGTCTTCATCAGCGCGCATGGGGACGTGCCGACGGCCGTGCGGGCGATGAAGGAGGGGGCGGTGGACTTCCTGCCCAAGCCCGTCACGACGGAGGACATCCTGGCGGCGGTGGAGCAAGCGCTCGAGCGCAACAAGGTGGCGAGGGCCACGGAGCAGGAGCACGAGGAGTTACGGGCCCTCTTCTCCACGCTCTCTCCCCGGGAGGCGCAGGTGTGCCGGCTGATGGCGAGGGGATTGCTCAACAAGCAGATCGCGGCCGAGCTGGGCACCGCCGAACAGACGGTGGGCCATCAGCGCCGGAGTGTCATGGCGAAGCTATCGGTGACGTCCGTGGCGGAGCTGGCGCGGCTGCTGGAGCGGCTGGACTCACGGCCCTGAGGCGTCAGGACCGCCGCGCCCCTCGGCCTGGCAAGACGCACAATCCCTCTCAGTTGTCAATTCAGCGAAACGCTCACATGTCATCGCGGGAGCGAGCCGCTATAGACATGGAACCACGAACACCGGTCCCATGAGCCGGGCGAGAGGGACCATGTCCGACACCAAAACACTCGGCGACTACGTGGCACAGAAAGAGGCGGAGGCCAGGGAAAGAGCGGCTCCCGTGGTCCCCGCGCCCTCGGGCCGTCAACGCAACAACGGCGCGTTCATCGCGCTGAACATGTCGACGGCCGACGGTGTTCTCGAGGCGGCCATGGCGCACGCCATGAGTACGGGCGATGTCAACTCGGGCTACATCCTCTCCGCGCATTCCAATACCAAGTGGCGCTATGACGTCACCTGTGTGGATTACGACGCGAACGCACTCACCGTGGCCGCGTTCCTGGGCAAGGTCTCGAGGAGTGCTCCCCTCGAGCACAACGTCAACAGTGAGTTCTCGACCCACTCCTCGATCACCGGGATGGAGTACCTCAAGAAGGGCACATGCGCGGTTCGCATCGTGTTCGACGGAACCACGAACGTGAAAGCCTCCGACAGCCCTCAATACAACGACGGCAAGGAGCGCGTCGCCGTCGCCCATACGCTCTGACATGAGCCAGAAGCGCCCCAGGGTGTTCGTCGTGGACGATGACCCTTCGGTGCTGCGCAGTCTCGGGCGCATGTTCCAGGTGTGGGGGTATGAGGTGGAGTGCTTCGCCCAGCCGCGGAAGATGCTCGAGCGTGAACCCTGGCGAGGACCTGGATGCGTGGTGATGGACCTGCGCATGCCGGACCTCAACGGGCTGGAGTTGCAACAGGAACTGCGTCGGGCGGGGTGGACGCAGCCCATCGTCTTCATCAGCGCGCATGGGGACACGCTGACGGTGACACAGGCAATGAAGGCGGGGGCGATGGACTTCCTGCCCAAGCCGTTCAGCACGGAGGAATTGCTGACGGCGGTGGAGCGAGCGCTCGCGCGCGACAGCCTGGCGGGGCCGTGAGGTACAGTGGTGGCATGGTCGACGAACTGGTGAGGACATTGGGACTCGCGCCCCATCCGGAGGGAGGCTTCTTCCGCGAGACGTGGCGCTCGGCGGTGACGGTGGAGACGCCGCGCGGCACGCGCTCGGTGGGCACGGCCATCTACTACCTGCTGCCGCGCGGCACGTTCGCCGCCTGGCACCGGGTGAGCTCGGCCGAGCTGTGGCACTTCTACGACGGGCACGCGCTGACGATGTACCTGCTCGATGAAGCCCAGGGCCGGCTGGAGACGGTGACACTGGGCCGGGATGTCGCGCGCGGGGAGAGGCCACAGGTGCTCGTCCCGGCCGGGGTGCTCCAGGCGGCCCTGCCCCGAGGGGAGTACACGCTGTGCGGCTGCACGGTGGCCCCGGGCTTCGACTTCGCGGACTGGGAGATGCCCCGCGGCGAGGAGCTGGCGGCCCGCCATCCCGAGCACGCGGAGCTGTTCCGTCAGCTCTGCCATCCGGGCGTCCCGAAATCGGGAGGTTGAATAAAGCCCCGGCGTTTTCGTCGGCGGCGAACCATGCTCTCCCTGCTCGCCCTCGTCTGGTTGGCATCCGCTCCCGTCCCCGTGGAGTCCCCGCCCACGCCGCCCGCGCCTCGGCCCCCTCCGCCCCAATGCGTGTCCTCGCAGGGGCGGACCGTGTGCGGGTATCAATGCAAGACCAATGGCTCGCACGCCGCCTGTGCCAGGACGCCCTATGGGGTGTGTCAACTGTTGGCGGGCAACATCCATTGCTGGGATCCGCCGCGGGTGGCCATCGCCCACCCGGACAATTCGGGCACGAAGCCCGAGTGCAAGGAGATCCGGGGCAAGGTGGCCTGCGGCTACAACTGCCGGGTGGCCAATGGCGAAGTGGCCTGCAACGGCACGCCCCATGGCGTGTGCACCACCCACTTCGAGCGCCTCGTCTGCTGGGATCCGCCGGAGAGCGTCATCCACGAGCACGGCGCCGACACCCCCGAGCCCCGCTGCCTCACCGCCTCCGAGGCGGTGGGATGTGGCTATGACTGCAAGTCCACGCGCACGGAGGTGCGGTGCGCCAGCACGCCCACGGGCGTGTGCCGGCTCGATCAGGATCAACTCACCTGTTTCGATCCGCCGTCACTGTTGCACTGCGACCACAGCGCGCCGCCGCCCCCGGCGAACTGATGCCTCGTCACACGTCCGTCAACTGCTGCTGACGGAGAGTTGACCCGAGCCTCCCGTGAACGCGTGTGAAGGTGCGCCCGCTCGTCACACCGGAGGCTCACATGACACTCAATCGTCGCAACTTCCTGCAGCTCTCCGCCGTCGGCGGAACGGCGCTCGCCCTGGGTCCGGCCTTCTGGCGCCAGGCCTATGCCGCCCCCGCCAGGCCCGGCACCAGTCCCTACGGCGCCCTGTCCGGTTCCGCCGATGCCAATGGCGTGCGGCTGCCCGCGGGCTTCTCCTCGCGCATCATCGCGCGCTCCGGCGCCAAGGTGGCCAACACCGGCTACACCTGGCACGGGGCGCCGGACGGTGGCGCCTGCTTCCCCGTGTCGGGCGGCGGGTGGATCTACACCTCCAACTCCGAGAAGACCCTGGGCACCGGCGGCGTCTCGGCCATCCGCTTCGATGGGGGCGGCGCCATCACCGGCGCCTACCGCATCCTCTCCAACACCACCTCCAACTGCGCCGGTGGCCGCACCCCCTGGGGCACCTGGCTGTCGTGCGAGGAGTACTCCGGCGGCCGCGTCTGGGAGTGCGATCCCACGAAGGCCTCGCAGGGCGTGGTGCGCCCCGCGCTCGGCACCTTCTCCCACGAGGCCGTCGCGGTGGACTCGGATGACTACCGGCTCTACCTCACCGAGGACAGCACCAGCGGCCGCTTCTACCGCTTCACCCCGTCCGCCTATCCCTCGCTCGATGCGGGCACGCTCGAGGCCGCTCGGGTCTCCGGGGATCCGCTGACCGGCGCCACCGTGACGTGGGAGCCCGTGTCCGCCAGCAAGCCCGCCTCGCAGCAGTCCAACGCCTCGCGCACCACCGTCTTCAACGGTGGCGAGGGCTGCTGGTACGACCGCGGCACCGTCTACTTCACCACCAAGGGCGACAACCGCGTCTGGGCCTACACCCCGGCCTCCTCGCGCCTGGAGATCATCTACGACGACAACCTCTATCCGAACTCGCCCCTCACCGGCGTGGACAACGTCACCGTGTCCTCCTCGGGCGACATCTTCGTGGCCGAGGACGGGGGGGACTTGCAGATCTGCATCATCACCCCGGAGCGCATCGTGGCGCCGCTGCTCCAGCTCGTGGGCCACAACAGCTCGGAGATCACCGGCCCCGCGTTCAGCCCGGACGGCAAGCGGCTGTATTTCAGCTCCCAGCGCGGCACCTCCGGCACCAACGGCGGCGGCATCACCTTCGAGGTGACCGGACCGTTCCGCACGTAGGCGCGCGGCGTCTCGCGGGGAGCGCTATCCGAGCCAGGAGATGAGGGCGCGGACGGCCTCCTCGCGGCGCCGGGACGTCTCCTGGACGCGCTGGAGTCCGGCCAGCAGGCCCATCCCCTTGGCGGCGCGCTCGGGGGCGGTGCGGTAGTTCTCCGCGAGCTGCTCCAGGTGCTCGCGCAGCCGCGGATGGCTCTCGCGGACGCGGGCGGGTGTCGTGTCCGGCTTCACCTGGGAGACGAGCGCCGAGGCGAGCTGCTGCCACGCCTCCAGGCTCTGTCCGGTGCGGCGCTCGAAGCCACCGCGCACCATGGGCCTGACGAAGAAGGGCATCGACGAGAAGTCGCGCACCGTGTCCTCGAGGACGTTGCGGAGCGCGGCGACGAGCGTGACGGGATCCGAGGTCATGGGGGCGGAGCCTACCGCAACCGCCCCGGGACGACGCTCCTACTTGGGCATCACACCGAAGGCCTTGAGCATCGCCACGGCGATGCCCATGAGACTCTCGCCAGCGATGAAGCCCGAGCTCACCGGGAGCACCAGGGCATCGGCCAGCTTCGCCTTCTTGCGGCGCAGCACCTCGGCGATGGCCGCGCCGATGAAGAAGCTGATGGAGCTGGCCCCGGGGATGACGATGGACAGCCCCAGCCCCGACGCCGAGGGGATGAAGGGTCTGGCCTTCTTCGGCGCCCAGCGCTCCAGCAGCACCAGCGCCACGCCCAGGCACAGCCCACACACGGCCCCGATGCGCGCGGACACCGGCAGCGCATGCACCCCGCTCATGAGCATCTTCGACACGCCCGCCCACACCAGGGACGAGGGCGCGGGGAACTCCTCGGTGCCGAGCACGGACGCGTCCGGCACGAGCAGGTTGAACGCGGGCACCACCACCGCCGCCCCCGCCACCACCCCGAAGAGCTGCGCGATGAACTGCTGACGCGGGTTGGCGCCGAGCAGCCAACCCGACTTGAGGTCCGTGAGCAGGTCCGCCGAGTGCAGCCCCACGCCGCCCGTGGCGTTGGCGCTCATCACGTTGGCGGTGAGGTTGCCAGGCAACAGGGCGCCATAGAGCAGCTGGGTCACCGGCCCGAGCGCCTTGGTGGGCGTGGTGTCCGTCTCGCCCGTGACGCGCGAGGCGATGACGCCCATCACCACCGACAGCGGCAGCGCCACCACGCCCGCCCACCAGGGAACCTGGAAGAGGTAGGCCATCAGCGCCACCACCACCGGACCGAGCACCAGGAAACCCAGGGGGAACCACGCGGGAGGACACTCGATGTCGGCGAGGGGATCCGCCTCCGCGTTCTGCTTGCGGCCGAACAGGCCCGCGAGCGCCTTGAAGGACTTGGCCACGCTGCGCCACTGGAAGGCGAAGGACAGCAGGCCCGAGGACACGAGCACCGAGGCCCCCGTCCACAGCGCCCAGCCGTTGATGGCCTTGTAGGTCACCTCGGGGATGACGCCGCGGCTGACCATCTCCGGCGCGAGGACGCCGTAGGTGAGCAGCGCCCCGAGCAGCATGGACCAGCCCGTCTTGAAGCTCACCAGCGCGCCCGCGCCGATGAGCAGCAGGCTCAGGTCGAGCGACAGCGTCCACGCCCCCGCGGGCCTGCCACCAATGGTGAAGGGCAGGCTGAGCTTGGCGGGCAGGTTCCACACGAGCCACGAGGCCTTGGCGTCGCGCCAGAAGGCGATGACGGCGCCGATGAGGCCCGCGAGGCCCAGCGAGCGCGCCTTGCCCCGCGAGCGCTCGTCATGCCCGTGCAGCGCCTGGAGCGTCTGGGCGGTGGCGGTGCCGGTGGGAAAGGGAAGCTGCTCGATGTTGATGAGCTGGCGCTTGATGGGGATGGCGGCGAAGACGCCCAGCGCGGAGATGACGGCGAACCACGCCACCAACCACCCCGTGGGCGGCAGCGCGCCGGTGAGCATCAACAGCGCGGGCACGGCCGCCATGTTGCCGCCGCCCGTCATGTACCCCGCCGCCGACGCCACCGAGCCCATGGCGTTGTTCTCCAGCGTGGTGAAGTCCTGCTTGAGCAGCCCCACGCCCCGCAGCGCGCCAAACGTCGCGAAGGCGAGGATGCACGCGGTGAGCGTGACGCCCAGGCTCCAGCCCGTCTTGAGGATGACGTAGAGGTTGGACAGGCACATCACCGCGCCAATCAGCATCCCCGCGATGACGGCTCGCACGGTGAGCTGACGCACGCCCCCCTGGTAGACATTCTCGAGCCAGTGTCGCTCGGGATCCACGGGAGTGGAGTCCCGCTCCGATGGAGGTGGGGGCTCGGGCTGGAGGCGGAGCTGCTGGGGCGAGGGCGAGACGGGAGAAGTCATGTGGAGGCGCGAGGATAGCGGAACACCTCCTACCCGACGAGTGGGACCGCGCGCCCCCGGGGGGACGGGCTCAGTGCGCGCCGCCGGGCCCGTGGGCGTGGCCGTGCTCGAGCTCCTCGGTGGTGGCCGGACGCACCTCGCGCACCGTCACGTCGAAGTGCAGCGTCTTGCCCGCCAGCGGGTGGTTGAGGTCCACCACCACCGAGTCCCCCTTCACCTCGCGCACGGTGATGGGGATGACGTCGCCCTCGGCCGTCTGGGCGGAGATGCTCAGGCCCGCCTGGAGCGGCGCATCCGGGGGGAACATGCTGCGCGGCACTTCCTGGAGTCCGCGCGGATCATGCTCGCCATAGCCCTGGGCGGGCACCACGACGACCTTCTTCGCGTCGCCGGCGGACAGTCCCTCCAGTTGCCCTTCCAGACCCGGGACGATCTGCCCCCGTCCGTGCATATAGGCCAGGGGTTGGCCGGGCTCGCTCTCATCGACGACCTTGCCATCGCCGAGGTGCAACCGGTACTCCAACGAGACCACGCAGTCCTTGGACACCTTCATGTGCGGCTGCTCCTTGAGCTGTCCTGCCAAGAGGGATGAGGGGGGTATGGGACAGTGCCCGGCCCAAGGCAACCCCACAAGCCTCCGGATGCTCAAGAAGCGGACGATTCCGGCCGGGTTGGCGCCGGGGCAGTCTGGTTTTCCGGCGCCGGCTCCCCCCGGGCCACGTAGACGGCGGCGGCCAGGTCCCCCGTCACGTTGAGCGTGGTGCGGCACATGTCGAGGAAGCGGTCCACGCCGAGGATGAGGCCGAGGCCCTCGGGGGGAATCTTGAACATGCCGAGGATCATCGCGATGACGGGGATGGAGCCGGCCGGCACGCCCGCGGTGCCGATGCCCGCCAGCACACAGATGAACATCACCGTGGCCTGGTTGGCCAGGCTCAGCTCCACGCCGAACACCTGCGCGAGGAAGAGCACCGTGACGCCCTCGAAGAGCGCGGTGCCGTTCTGGTTCATCGCCGAGCCGGCGGTGAGCACGAAGCGTGACACGTTGCGCGGCAGCTTGAGGTTCTCCTCGGCCACCTTGAGGGCGGTGGGCAGCGTGGCGCTGGAGGACGCGGTGGAGAAGGCGGTGACGATGGCCAGGCGGCAGTCGCGGAAGAAGGTGATGGGGTTGCGTCCGCCCAGGAAGCGCACGGACAGCGAGTACACGACGAACATGTGCAGCCCGAGCGCCAGCAGCACCACGCCCACGAAGGACGCCACCTGAACCAGGATGCCGAAGCCCAGGCGCGCCGTGACGCTGAAGAGCAGCGCCCCCACGCCGATGGGCGCCAACCGCAACACCCCATCGATGAGCGTCATCAGCACGTCATAGAGCCCTATGACGGTCTCCTTGAGGTGCCGGGAGCCCGGGGTGTCCGTCACCATGAGCCCCACGCCGGAGATGAGCGAGAAGACGATGAAGGCGATGATGTCCCCCTCCGCCGCGGCCTTGATGGGATTGGTGGGCACCATGGAGAGCAGGAGCGCGGGCACCGAGTCTCCGCTCGGCGCGGGGGCCGCCTTCACCACGGAGCCCTTCTGCACGAGCGCGGCGATGGCCTCCTCGCTCAGCCGGGTACCGGGCTTGAGCGTGTTGACGAGGACCAGCCCGATGAGCACGGCGATGCTGGAGATGATCACGGTGTAGCCCATGGTGCGCACGCCCAGCCGGCCAATGGACCGTAGGTCCAGCTCGCACACGCCCGTCACCAGCGCGGCGAAGAGCAGCGGCACCACCAGCATCAGCAGCAGGCGCAGGAAGAGCTGACCCACCAACGAGGTGACGTTCGTCACCACCCACTCCAACCACGGCGCTCCACCCACGAGGAGATTGGCGGCGATACCCGCCACCGTGCCAATCACGATGCCCAGGAGCATCTTCTGGTGCTGCTTCATCCGGAGTCCTCGCGTGTTGTCGCTGGGAAGAAGGACTCCCCGCGGGGGCGGGGAGCGAGAGCGGCACACTAGCGGGACGAGGGGGCCGCCGTCTCGCGTAGACGCCCGGCCACGCGCTCGGCCCACTCGGGCACCACCTCCAGGCATGCCGCCCTGCGGCCCAGCCGCAGCGCCGCCGCCGGCATCGAGCCACTGCCCGCGAAGGGATCCAACACCCAGTCCCCGGGCCGGCTCCAGGTGCGCACCAGGGGCTCCACCACGGAAAAGGGCTTGTGGTGGGGATGGCCGCCCCAGCGCTGGGCCTCGCCGTCATCGTCGTAGCCGCCCACCACCGCCCAGACGGTGGGCGCGTCCCCAGGGGCCAGCACGGGCGCCGGCGTGCGCGCGAGCACCAGCGCCACCTCGTAGACGCGCAGGAGTTGCTCGTTGGCGTTCTTGTCCGTGGTGCGCTTGCCCCAGACGAACTCGCCGCGCAGGTGGCCGTACCCCAGCGAGCGCGCCACCGCGAGGATGGGCTCCTTGCCCAACAGGTTCGTCCAGATGGCGAGCGGCGCGTCCGGGGTGAGGTGCGCCACCGCGTGCGTCATCCACGCCTCGGTGAAGGCGCGGTAGTCACGCACCGTCTCGAAGCGCACGATGGGGTCGCGGTCGATCTTCTTGTTCGCCCGCGGGTCTCTCAGGTCCCCGCCCTTGCGCCGCCGCGTGAGCAGGCAATACGGCGGATCCGTGTGCAGCAAGGACGCCCTGGCCTCGCCCAGCACGCGCCGGTAGCCCTCGGGCTCGCGCGCATCGGCCCGCACGCAGCGGAAGGACTCGCTCTCGTCGTGAGGATTCATCCGGCGCGCACCCTACCCCAGCCGGCCCGTCCCGGGGCTCACCGCTTGCGCGGACGCCGCCTGGGCGCCGTGAGCCGCGTCGCCACCTCCGCCCACCGCCCCTCCAGACGAGCCTCGGACGCGAGCGCCTCGTCCCACGAGGGCCCATCCGGCAGCAGCCGCGCGGCATGCTCCAGCATGAGCCCCTCCAGGGCCCGCTCCTCGCACAGCCGCCGGAATTCATGCGCGTCCAGGCCACACGCCGCCAGCCAGGCCGTGCGCTCCGAGGGAGCCACGCCCAGGTGGGCCCATTGCTCCGACTCGGCCCGGGCCACTTCCTCGGGAGTGGGAGACAGGCCCAGGCTCCGGGCCCACCCCGCGAGCAATGCCCGCCGCAGACCCTCGCGCGCCAGCGCCTGTGCCCCGGGCCCGGCGCGCAGCTCCTCCAGCACGTCCTCCGAGGACACCAGCCCCGCCTCCGTCTCGCACAGGCCCTCCACGAGCCGGCGGCGGCGCACGTAGGACGAGGGAGGTGGCCGGGACACGCCCTCGCGCGACGGCGGACGGGCCCCGGAGGCGACGAACGCCGCGGCGGCCTGGAGGCAGGCCCGGGCATCCTCGCGCTTGAGATCCGCGAGCCCTCCGGCCGCCCACGTCCGCCACCTGCCCTGGGTGGGGGCGGGCCACGCCTCGCCCACGGCCTGGAGAACGCGGGGCCAGGCGCGGTCCTGGTAGAAGAGCGCCGCGGCGGCGTCCACCAGGGCCCGGGACTCGGCGGCGGAGAGGACTCCCGCGTCCTGGGCGAGCCGGGCCACGTGCCGCACGTTGACGAGCGGCACCGACAGCGCCCGGTACTCGTGCTCCGCGTCGGCGTGGAGCAGCGCCACCTCGGCGTCATCCACCAGCTCGCCCCGCTGGTAGGCCTCGAAGATGGCGCCCACGCCCACCATGCCGTGAGGCGCGAGTTCCGCGGCGCGCAGGGCCCCCATGCTGGCGCCCCCGAACACCGCCACGCCCGCATCCAGCGCGGCCAGCACCTCGTGGTGCCACACGGAGGGCTGGGCCTCGAAGACCCCATCCACGAGCGCGATGGCCCGCGGCCTCAAGGAGAGGGCCCGCCAGAGGTCTCCCTGGCGCGCGGGCGGCAACACCCGGCAGGGCACCAGCGCCAGCGCCTCCGCCTCCGGCAGCGAGGGGCCCAGGAAGACGATGAGATCATCGGGACGGGAGGAGGAGGCGGGACGCCGTTTCACAACAACTCCGACACGCGCAGGCCCGGCACCACCACGCGCACCACGTGGAGTCCGGGGAGAGGGGCCTCCAGGTCGATGACGGCCGCCCGGGAGAAGCCCGCCCCCGCGAGCCGCGCCAGCACCTCGCCCACGGCCTCCTCGGGCGAGTCCACCTTCGCCGCGGGCTCGGGCATGGACTCCACGTCGCGCCGGGGGCGCGCCGCGGCACAGGCGGCGGCGAGCGCCAGGGAGGCCTCGCGATCCCCCTCGTCCACGTCCTCCCGCGCGCCGTGGATGTCGGTCAGCCGCGACTGCGCCGCCTCCAGCAGGGCGCCGAGCAGGGCCTGGTCCCGCGTGAGCGCACAGGCATACCCCGCCGCCAGCGGCACCGGGCCCTGGTCGCGATCCACGAGCAGCGCCGCGCCCACGGGCAGGCCCACCGCGCCCGGGGTGCGCGCGCCCGGGGAGAGATCGAAGAGGTGCACGTCGAAGCCCCGCTCGCCCAGGCGCTCGGCGAGCGCGGCCGTCCGGGGGGCGCTCCGGGCGAGGCCCGCGGGGCGCAGCAGCCGGGAGCCGAGCACCTCCTCCGTCCACCCCTCCGGCAGCAGGCGCGCGAGTTGATCCCGCTCCGTCGCCTCCAACAGCGCATGCAGCAGGGCCCGCGGCCGCTCGGGATGGGCGCCCGAGCCATTGCTCGTCCACTGCACGCTCACCGGGCCGAGCGCCGGCGCGCCCGTGGGGGGGCAGTACACGCCCTGGGCGGGGACGAGCACGGGCTCCCCGGAGCGCGCCTCCGTCGCCTCGAGCCAGGCACAGCGCACCCGCGGGCCCCACAGCCGGGAAACCACCACGCCGCCCCGGGTGCCGAGCGCGTCGGCGCCCCAGGCGGCGCGTCCGCGCGCTTCCCAGCCGTGGGACGTGCCCCAGAGGAGCCGTTCCGGACGCACCGTCTCCGCGGCCCACAGTTCGGCGGTCTCCAGGAGGGCGCCCGCCGAGGCGGCCGGGAAGTCCAGGCCCTTGCCGTTGCAGACCTGGAGCACATAGCCCCCGGGCCGCACCGCGGTGGCGACTTCCACGCCCGCCCGGTCCAGCCCCGTCACCCGCGCCACCCGGGTGACGCCGAGCGCCTGGGCGAGCCGCGCGAGGAAGTCAGGGGTCAGGGGGACCGCGGGAGCAAGGGGCACGAGGGGCTCGCAAGAGGGAGGGCCGCGTCAGAGCGCCCAGGAGCAGAGGTACTCGCAGCAGTCGTTACCACGGGCGCGGCACTTCGTGTGCTCGACGCGCACGTCGCTGCCCCCGCTCAACTCGATGGCCCGCTGGTACCAGCCGATGATGGTGAGGCAATCCGCCTCGGTGACGCTCTCGGCGCCCAGGGTGCGCAGCGCGCCGCTGTTCGGGCCGGTCCTCTCGTACGAGCGCAAGCCCACCGCGTAGTAGAGGCGGTAGATTTCCTGCGCGTGGCTGAGCAGGAAGTGCGGATCCCCCTGGCGGAGGAACACGTGGTGGGGTCCCTTCAGGTTCTCCTCGGCCGAGGCCCGGCCCATGTCGACGAAGGACTTGGTGCGATCCCTCGGCGAGAGCACCGCGGCGATGGCCGCGTCCAACCGGAGGTTCAGCTCCATGGGATACCAGCCGATGGGCAGGATGACGCCGTCGAGGACCTTGCGGTCCGCCGGAGACAACCTCTGGAGGACATCGAGGCGTTTCGTTCCCGGTTGTTTCGCCAGCAGGTTGAGGCGCGAAATCAAAACGCTGCCCTTGATGCGCGCGACCCCGCTATCCGTTGCCATGACGTCCTTCCCGATGAAAGGGACGCATTGTGACGTAGGGTGAAGTTCACGGCAACCAACCCGAGGGCCTCCGTACCCGCTGGACGAAAGCCCCCGATGCGGCGTTCAGCCCGCGTGGAGCTCGCTCAAGTGCGCTTCCAGCTCACCGCTGAACTCCGTTGGACCTCGTAGCACCGACGCCATGAGGACCACCGTCGTGGAGGTGACCTCCACGCGCTTCTTCAGGCGGCGATGCTCCTCCTGCATTTCCGCGCGCCACTGACGAAGGTCGCCCCGTACATCCTCGCGGAAGACGACGAACTCGGCGCCCAGCCGATCCATCCACTTCTCCTGCTTGTCCATCCGAGCGGAGAGGCCATCCATCCGCGCGGTCAACGCATCCACCCGCGTGTTCAGGTGGTTGACCTGCGCCTCCAGTCGGTCCATTCGCGCCTCCAGCCGGTCCACCCGTTCAGTCAACGCATCCACCCGCGTGCTCAGGTGGTTGACCTGCACCTCCACCCGCTCCATCCGCGTTCCCAGTTCCTGCACGGCCCGCAGAATCTGGAGTCCCAGCGCATCACCCATCGTCTCCACCATCGGTCTTCTCCTCGCAACGGGATGACCTGCATGGTACGGCCTCTTTGATTACCTTTCAAGTAGGGTTCTCCTCCCTACCTCCAGAGACTTCGGCCACCAGGAAAATGGCCGCTTTAACCTTTCGCCGGCTCCGGTGTTGATCGAGACGTGAAGGCCCTGGAGACACCCTTGCGGCTGGCGCAAGCCGCCACCGAGCCCAGTGACGAGGCGCTCTGCCGCGCCTTCCTGGCCGGTGACGAGGCGGCCTTCGGCGCCCTGGTGGATCGGCACCGGGCCCTGGTGTTCTCGCTCATGCGCCGCTACGCCTCGAGCCCCGAGGACGCGGCGGACCTGGCCCAGCAAGCCTTCCTGCGCGCCCTGGAGGCCTCGAACCGGGTATTCTCCCGCTGGCGGCTGTCGGGGCCCATGCCCTTCCGGGCGTGGCTCATCCGCATCGCGCTCAACCTGGCGAAGAACCACGCCCGCCAGGGGCGGCGCTGGCTCCGGGCCGTGGAGCTCCCCGAAACCGAGGCCCCCGAGGAGTCCGCCCAGGAGTCCCTGGAGCGGGCCGAGCGGGAGCGGGCCGTGCGCGCGGCGGTGCTCACCCTGCCCCGCCGCCAACGCGAGGTGCTGACGCTCCGGGTGGACGCGGGACTGGGCTTCCGTGACATCGCCGAGTCGCTCGGCATCACCGAAACGAACGCGAAGGTGAATTTCCATCACGCCGTGAAGCGCCTCCGGGAGCACATGGCCGAGTCGTCCGAGGAGGAGCGCCCATGAGCGCGTGCCAGGACATGGCGGAGTCGTTGACCCTGTTGGCCACGGGTGCCCTGGAGCCCCAGGAGGAGACGCGAGTGCGCGCGCACCTGGACACCTGCGCCGCCTGCCGCCGCGAGCTGACCGCACTCCAGGACACCCTGGGCCTCGCCGCGCTGCCAACCCTCTCGCCCCGGGAGCAGGCCGTCCTGGACGTCCTCCCCCAGACCACGGTGAGCCGCTGGCGCCGGGACCAGGTCCGGCGGGCGGCCCACCTGCGAACCACGGGCGTCCTGATGGCGGCGGCCGCCGTGCTCCTGCTCCTGCTGCGGCCCGGGGTGTCTCCCCGGACGCCCTCCCCCTCCACGCTGCCCTCATCCCTCGAGGCCGCCTCCACCACCGAGGAGGACGTCCTCGCGTTGGAGCAATGGGCGCTGGCGGATCCGCTGTCCGACGCGCTCGACCTGACCGACGTGGACCTGGAGGACGCCCCGGAGGCCTCCAGTTCCTGGGACGTCGAGGCCGAGGAGTTCCTGTCTTCCCCCTCCCTTGGAGAGTCGCTGTGATGAAGCCCTTTCGCCTGCTGGTCCTTCCCCTGCTGCTGCTGCCCCTCGTGACGTGGGCCGCTCCGCCCGATGCCCCGGATGCCTCGGAGCGCGTGGAGAAGCGCTCGCGGATGATGCGGATGTTGAGCCTCGCCGAGGAGCTGGAGCTCAACGAGGCCCAGACGTTGAAGATGGCGGACACGATGCGCCAGTTCGACGAGCGCCGGCGCCCCCTGCTCGAGCAGGTCCGCGCTTCCGCGCAGCTCCTGAGGAAGGCCGCCAAGGGAGATGCCGCCGCGCAGTCCCAGGTGGATCAGGCGGTGCAACGGGTGTTCGAGGCGAAGGCACAGCTCACCGCGCTGGAGCGCGACCTGTACCAGGCGCTCGCCAAGGATCTGCCCCCACAGAAGCGGGCCCAACTCGCCATCTCGCTCGCCCGGCACGGCGGACGCAAGGAGGCGAACCTGATGAAGCCGGACCGCGACGGGCGGCACTCGCGGATGCGCTGGAGGCAGTGAGCGGACGCACGCCCCTGGAGCAAGGAGGCGTCACGGTGGCACCCAGGCGACCCTGCGAAGGGCGGAAGCGCGCGCTATGTAGGAAGGCACATGAGCGCACTCTCCCTGAGATATGTGGCCCTGGGTGATTCTTCCGGCGTGGGTGTGGGCGCGCGCCAGGGTGGTTACGTGGAGCACCTCTTCCAACGGCTGCGCCGCACCCGCACCGGAGTCGGTCTGCTCAACCTGTCCGTGAGCGGCGCCACCAGCGCCACCGTGCTGTCCGGCCAACTCCCCCGGGCGCTGCGGTCTTCCCCCCATCTGGTGACGCTCGGGGTGGGCATCAATGATCTGTGGCGCGGCGTGACGCCCGAGCAGTTCGAGTCCCACTTCGACTCGCTCGCCAAGGGACTCGTGTCCACGGGCGCGGCGGTGATCGTCTCCAACCTGCCGGACATGTCCCTGGCCCCCGTGGCCCGACTGGCGGCGAACTTCCTTCCCCTGCCCCTCATCGCGCGGCGCATCGGCGACTTCAACGCGGCGGTGGAGCGCGTGGTGGCCCGTCATGGGCTCTTCGGGGTGGACCTCCACTCCCCCAGCCGCGTGGAGCTGGCCGGCAGCTCCGACTACTTCTCCGCCGACGGCTTCCACCCGTCCGACACGGGCTATCTGCGCATGGCCGAGCACTTCTGGCCCACCGTGCAGCGGGCCGCCGAGCGCATCGGCGAGACCACGCGCGCCACGGGGTGAGCGCCCCGCCTAATCGGCACAGCGCTCGCCCAACCCCAGCACGTCCACGTCGTAGTGGATGAACAGGCCCGCCGAGGCCGCCACGCGCTGGGCGAACACCGAGCCGGAGAGCTCCACGCGCCGGCTCAGATCCAGGGGGGCCCGGGGAAGATAGAAGTTGCCCGCCAGCTCGCTGGACTCGGGCAGGGTGTTCCACGGATCCCCGGCGTCGAGATCGAAGGCGCCCGCCACGTAGACGCGCAGGCGCGAGGGCGCCCCGGGCGAGCCCATCCGCACGGGCCCGCGCGCGGACACTCCGCCCGCGACGAGGAGATCCAACTCCGCCCCCTCGTCCAGCTGGACGTCGAGCCCGCCCACGTCCACGTCTCCGTCCACGAGCAGCGCCGCCCGCCCCGTCACGCGAAGAAGAAGCGCGCCCGGACCGTGAATCCGCGTCAGGTAGAAACGCCCGCACGGCAGCTCCAGGGCCGCGTCCCCGGAGAAGTCCGCCAACGCGTCCACCGCCAGCCCGATGTCGGCGTTGTGATGGGCCGCCACGTGGTTCTTCACATAGGCGCCCACGTCCTCGGGGGCGTCGCAGGAGCAGGGCGGCGCGAACGGGCCCACCGGCTCACGCCGCACTCGCGGGGGTGGCCGCGGCACGGTGAGGCGCCGCTCCGCGGGCTGCGACAGCACGCCCCCCACCGTCAGCTCCTGGAGTTCGATATCCCCCGCGACCCACGCATCCCCGCCCACCCGCACCGTGGAGGCGGCCCCCTGAAGCCGGCCCGCGTCGCGCAGTTCTCCCTGGATGGACAGGAGCGCGGCGCCCAGGGCGAGGCCCGGGTCTCCCGCCTGGAGCGAGCCACTCACCAGCAGCTCCGACGTCAACTGCACTCCACCATTGGCGCCCACGGACGCCCCGGCTCCCCCCGGGCTCCCAGGTCCCTGGGAACCCTGGAAGGCATCCAGCGCCGAGGGCGCACTGACCACCAGCTCCCCACAGGCGCACAACGCCCGCGAGAACACCCGGGACGCCAGGCGCCCGCCGCAGATCTCCCGCCCCGTCGCGCCATCCTCCACCAACCGGATCGGCCCCCCCGAGGCGCAATACCCGGCCCGATCGGTCCCGGGCAGGATCGCCACGGCGTCCTCCACGGAGCAGGCCCCCGTGACGGCGAGCAGAACGAGTCCGTGGGTCCAGCGCATGCGTCGCTCCCGAGAAGGTCTCCAGGGCGATGGAGTCACCCCACCTGTGTTTCGGGTCACCCCTCCCCTTCCCGTCCCAAGAAGAACGCACCCCAGGTATGGGGTCTATCTGGAGTTCCCCGTTTACATGTTACGGTCGGCAGCCGAGCGTGAGAGCCCCTGTCCCGTGCATGACCCGACTCCTCGTTGTGTGTGTCCTCGTGGGGTGGGGCACGGTGAGCGCCGCCCAGGAGCAGCCCTGGGCCGCGGTGCTCCGCGTCTCCTCCGCGGAAGACACGGAGCTGGCGGAGCGACTCCAAGGACAGCTGAGCGATCTGCCCGTCATGCTGCGGGTGAACCCCGGGCCCGCACCGAGCACCGAGGCCGCGGAGCAATGGCGCACCGCCGTGGCGCTGGCCGAGCAGGGACCCTCCCGCGTGGTCATCTGGTTCCACCATGAGCCCGAGGCGATCGTCGTCCACGTCGCGCAACCCGCCACCCGGCGGCTGCTCGTGCGGCGAGTCCAGGTGGAAACCCACCAGCGCAAGGGCCGCTCCGCGGCGGCCGAAGCCGCGGCCTTGATCGTCCGCTCCGCGTTGAAGGCCCTGGTGGCCGGCAGCCCCGTGGGCGACGTGGTGGAGGAAGTCCCCGAGGCCCCCGCCCTCGAGCCCGCCCCTCCACCTCCCGCGCCCGCGCCCGTTTCCAGCACGGCCCCCGCCCGGGAGGGTTGGGGCGTGAGCGTGGGATGGCAGAGCACGCTCGTGGGAGACGGTCCGCTCGGGCAGCACGGCGCTCAGCTCGGGGTGGGATGGGAAGGGGCACGGCTGCGCGCGCGGGTGCTGCTGTTGGCGAGCCTCCCCACCCCGCTGAGCGATGACTACACCCGGGTCTCCTTGTCGAGGCATGCCCTGGGCGCGGGGGTGGATGCCGCCGTGGTGTCCACGGAGCACTTCCGGCTCGGGGCCGGACTCGAAGTGGGGCTCGCGGGCCACCTGCGCGACACGGTGGCCCTGGCACCCGCCGTCCAGGCCTCCCCTGTCCGGCTCACTCCCTCTCTCTATGGGGCACCCACCCTCGCGGCCCGCTGGCGTGGAGGGCCCGTGGCGCTGGAGGCCAGCCTCGCCCTGGACGTGCTGACGACGGTGCCCACCCTTGGCTACCTGCAACAGGGGACGTTCATCGTCCGCAACTCACTCTGGCGAGCACAACCCCGGTTCGGCCTCGCCATCCTCCTGGGGGCGCATTGACCGCTCGTGACCCGAAATCTTCCCTTCCCCCCTCCATCCCGACAATGAGGGCAATGCGGTCGACAACGCGGGGACGCCAGGAGGCGCTCCCCTCCGAGGAAAGCCGCATCCAAGCGGTCATCGAGGGGCGGCGCGACGCGGCCGAGTCCTTGTTGACGGACTTGTTGCCCCGGGTGCGCAACCTCGTGCGCTACCTGATGCGCGGAGATCATGACGTGGATGACATTGCCCAGGAGGCCCTGATCGCCATCCTGCGCGGCCTGCCGACCTGGCGCCGCGAGGGCTCGTTCAAATCCTGGTCGGACCGGGTGGTTGCCCGGACCACCTTCGCCGCGATGCGGAAGGTGCGCGACTCGGGAACAGAACCGGAAGCCGAGCCCATGGAACTCACGGTGCTCTCGGAGGAGTCCCTTCCGGACGATTACGTGTTCCGCCGGGACATGGTACGGCTGATGGATGAACTCTCCGACGAGCAGCGCCACGCCCTGGTGCTGCATTACGTCCTGGAGATGAGCGTGCCGGAGATGACCGAGGAGTTGGGCATTCCCTTCGAGACGGTGCGCAGCCGCCTGCGTCTGGGACGGGCCAATCTCCGGGCACTCTACGCACGGGAGTCGGGAACGAACGGGGGTGCGGAATGAGTCAGGGGATTCACGACATGGAGGAGCGCTTCGAGCTGCTCGGTCCTCTGGACGAGAGCGTCGGGCCGGCCAGGCGGATTTCCCGCCAACGCTCCGCCGACCTCATCCAAGGAGCCCTGGCGGCCGCGCTCTCCACCGCCCCCGCGCCCACGCCGCCGAGGAAACTCCCCTGGAAGGGCGTGCTGCTCACGAGCACCTGTCTGGGGGTGATGAGCGCGGCGGCCGCCACGGGCTACGCGTGGTGGTCGCATCGCGCCCCCAAGGCGGAGGCTCCCCAGGAGCTGGCCCCGGTGCGGGTGGTCCCCCCTCCCGCCGCGCCGATCGCCGCCGAGCCGGTCCCCGAAGCCGCTCCTTCCGAGGAGGTGGCGGCGCGGCCCCCGGCGCCTCCGGTGGCGCGCACCGGGCCCGCGCCCGTCGCCGTGGAGCCAGAGGATCTGCTGCGCCGGGCCAATGAACGCCGGGCCGCGGGACAGTGGCGGGAGGCGGAGGCGCTCTACCTGCGCGTCATCCAGTCCTCGCCGGGGACGACGTCGGCGTACGTGGCCCAGGTGGCCTCCGGCGGGCTGCGGCTGGAGCACCTCGGAGACGCGAAAGGCGCCCTGCGCCAGTACCAGCAGGCGCTGCGCGCGAAGCCCCGCGGCATGCTGAGCGAGGAGGCCCTGCAGGGCGTGGCCGAGTCCTGGCGAGCCCTCGGGGACACCCAGCGCGAAGCCCGGGCCCTGGAGGAGTTGCTCACCGCGCATCCGGACTCCCTGCTCGCCGGAAGCGCGCGGCGCCGGCTGGACGAGCTGCGCGCGGTTCCCCAGTAGCCGCGAGCAGCGCCTCCCCGGTGTCCCCTACCGGCCTCGAGCGGCCTTGCGCGAGGGCTCGTCCGCGGAGAACACCGAGCGCAGCACCTTGCCGGTGGCCGTCTTCAGCCGGGACACCTCGCGCGGCGTCCCCTCCGCCACCCGCGTTCCTCCCTCCTCGCCTCCCTCTGGCCCCAGCTCCACCACGTAGTCCGCCGACGCGATGACGCTCGGGTGGTGCTCGATGACCACCAGCGTGTCCCCCCGGTCCACCAGCCGGTGCAGGAAGGCGATGAGCTTCGACACGTCCCCCAGGTGCAGGCCCGTGGTGGGCTCGTCCAGCACGTACAGCGTGGGCTCGTGCCGCGTGCTCGCCGTGAGCTCCGCCGCCAGCTTCAACCGCTGCGCCTCACCGCCCGACAGCGTGTTGGAGCCCTGGCCCAGTTGCAGGTAGCCCACCCCCAGGTCCGACAGGCACGTGAGCGGCGCCGCCACCTTGGGCAGGGCATGGAAGACGTCCTTCGCCTCGTCCGCGGACAGGCGCAGCGCGTCTCCAATGGTCAACCCGTGGTAGCGCACCTCCAGCGTCGCCGCGTCGAAACGCGCGCCGCCGCACACCTCGCATGGGGTGACGACGTCCGGCAGGAAGGACATCTCGTGGGAGATGGCCCCCTGCCCCTCGCACGCCGTGCACCGCCCACCGGAAGTCGAGTTGAACGAGAAGCGCGTGGGTCCGAAGCCGCGCACCTTCGCCTCCGGCGTGGCGGCGAAGGCCCGGCGCAGCTCGTCCCACAGCCCCAGGAAGGTGGCCGGCACCGAGCGCGGCGTGCGCCCGATGGGCGACTGGTCCACCGCCATCACCCGGCGGATGGCCTCCACGCCCGTCAGGGACTTGAAGGCCCCCGGACGCGCCGTCACCAGCCCGAGCTTCTCGCGCAGCGCCGGGTACAACACCTGACGCACCAGCGTGCTCTTGCCCGAGCCCGACACGCCCGACACCACGGTGAGCCGCCCCACCGGGATGCGCAGGTCCACGCCCTTGAGGTTGTGGGCCGTCGCTCCCTTGAGTTCGATCCACCGCTCGGGCTCGCCCCGAGGCACCGCCGCCAGCACCGCGGGCTCGCGCAGCGCCCGGGCCGTGGGGGCCTCCTCGTTCTGCAACACCTGATCGGGCGGGCCCTCCGCGAGGATGCGCCCACCGCCCCGGCCTCCCGTGGGGCCCAGCTCGATGAGATGGTCCGCCGCGCGGATGGTGTCCGTGTCGTGCTCCACCACCAGCACCGTGGAACCGGTCTGCACGAGCGAGCGCAGGTTGCTCAACAACCGGTGCGTGTCGCGCGGGTGCAGGCCGATGGTCGGCTCGTCCAGCACGTACATCGCCCCGGTGAGGCCCGCACCCAGCTGCGCCGACAGCCGCAGCCGCTGCATCTCCCCACCCGAGAGCGTGGCCGCGTTGCGATCCAACGACAGGTAGCCCAGGCCCACACGCTCCAGGAAGTCCAGGCGCCGCAACAACTCCTGGCGCGAGGGCTCGCCCAACAGCGCCTGATCCCCACGGAACTTCCACTCCCGCACCTGCCCCAGCGCGGCGGTGACGGACTGTTGCACCACCTCGTGGTAGCGCGACCCCACCAACCGCACCGCGCGCGGCACCGGCTCCAGCCGCGAGCCCTCGCACGTGCGGCACGGCTCCGTCTTGCCCTCGGCCTGCGCCTCAGGCCCGCCCTGCACGCCCGTGCCCTCGCACGCCTCGCACCGGCCCTGCTTCGTGTTGAAGGAGAACCAGCGCGGATCCATCTCCGGCACGGAGAAGCCACACACGGGGCAGGTGCGCTCGCTGGACAGCAGCGTCTCGCGCGCTCCGGCGGTGCGCACCTTCAGCGCCCCCTTGCCCCAGGTGAGCGCCTTGTCGAACACCTCGCGCGGCAGCTTCGCCAGGCGCCCCTGGTACATCACCAGATCGATGTCGTGCTCGCGCGTCTTGACGAGCTGGGGCGGCTGGTCGGTGGAGACTTCCTTCCCGTCCGCGAAGGCCTTCTCGATGCCCGCGCGGGCCGCGGCGGTGAAGACGTCCAGGTAGGTGCCCTTGCGCGCGCGCACGGCGGGGGCGAGCACCGTGCCGTCCCCCTTCATGGCGAGCACCTGCGCGTAGAGCGCCTCGGCGGTGGTGGCGGCGATGGGCTCGCCGTCGTTCGGGCAGTGCGGCAGGCCCAGCTTGGCGAACAGCAGGCGCAGGTAGTGCGCCACCTCGGTGACGGTGGCCACGGTGCTCGTGGAGCCCGCGCGCGAGGTGCGCTGCTCGAGCGCCACGGAGGGCGGAATGCCGCCGATGCGCTCCACGTCCGGGCGCGGCATGCTGGGCAAGAACTGGCGCGCGTAGGGCGTGAGCGTCTCCATGAAGCGCCGCTGCCCCTCGGCGAACACCACGTCGAACACGAGCGAGCTCTTGCCCGAGCCGCTCGGCCCCGTCACCACCGTCATCTTCCCCAGCGGGATGCGGCAGGACACGTCCTGGAGGTTGTGCTCGCGCGCGTGCTCCACCTCGATGGCCGCGGGAGCCTTCGCCGCGTCCTTGCCCCGCTTGACCGGCGTCGCCGCCGCGCCCAGCTCCCCGCGCAGCGCCGCCGCGGTGAGTCCCTGGCCCCGGGCCACCTGCTCCGGCGTGCCCTCGGCCACCAGCAGTCCGCCGTGACGGCCTCCGCCCGGCCCCAGGTCGATGATCCAATCCGCGCCCCGCATGACCACGAGATCATGGTCCACCACGAGGACGCTCGCGCCCTCGTCCACCAGCTCGTGCAGCGCGGCGAGCACCTGACGCACGTCGGCGTCGTGCAGGCCCGCGCTCGGCTCGTCGATGAGGAAGAGTGAGCCCTTGGCCTCGCTGGAGAGGGCGCGCGCGAGCTTCAAGCGCTGCGCCTCGCCACCGGACAGGGTGGACAGGGGCTGGCCGAGCTTCAGGTAGCCGAGCCCCAGCCGGGACACGGGCCCGAGCGTGCGCGCGAGCACCTTGTCGCCCTCGAAGCGCTGGAGCACCTCGTCCACGGTCGCCTCCAGCACGTCCGCCACGGACCACCCCTGGTGGCGGATGGCCAGCACCTCTTCCTTGAAGCGACGGCCCCGGCACACCGGGCACAGGAGCGACACGTCGGCGAGGAACTGCATCTCCACCGTCTCGTAGCCCTCGCCCGCGCACGCCTCGCAGCGGCCCTTGTCCACGTTGAAGGAAAAGTGCGCCGGAGTGAGGCCCCGGGCCTCGGCCTCGGGCTCCGAGGCGAAGCGATCGCGCAGCCGATCCCACGCCTTGGTGTACGTGGCGGCGTTGCCGCGCGAGGTGCGTCCGAGCGGCGACTGGTCCACGAAGGTGATGCGCTCGACGGCCTCCAGCCCGTCCACGGCGTCCGCCTCACCGGGCACCTCGGCGTCCTTCTCGCCCAGGGCGCGCGCCAGGTGCCGGTAGAGCACCTCGTCCATCAGCGTGCTCTTGCCCGAGCCGCTGGGGCCGGTGATGGCGCACAACACGCCGAGCGGCACGCTCACCGAGACGCCCTGGAGGTTGTGGGCCCGGGCGTTGCGCACCCGCAGCTCGCCGGTGCGCGCGCGGGGCTCGCGCTTCACGTCCTCGGTGCCCGCCAGCAGCCGACCCGTGGGCAGGTCCTCGCGCCCGGCCAGCGCCTGGGGCGTGCCATCGAAACACAGCCGCCCCCCGTGCTTGCCCGCTCCCGGCCCCAGCTCCAGCACCCGGTGCGCGGAGCGGATGACGAGCGGATCATGCTCGATGACCAGGGCGATGTTGCCCCGGGTGGCCAGTTCGGCCATGGCGCCCGTGAGCGGCCCCACGTCCGCGGGGTGCAAGCCCACCGTGGGCTCGTCCAGCACGAAGAGCGCGCCGGTGAGCGAGGTGCCCAGCGCCGCCGTGAGGGACACGCGCTGCGCCTCGCCACCAGACAGCGTGCGCGCCGGTCTATCCAGGGTCAGGTAGCCCAACCCCACCCGCGCGAGGTAGCCCAGGCGGCCCGCCAGCTCGCGGCGCACCAGCTCGCCCTGGCCCGTCTGGGTGCGCAGCGACTCCAGGCGCGTGCGCGCGTCGGCCAGCTCCAGCCCATGCCACGCCGCCAGATCCAACCCGCCCACGCGCCATGCCAGGGCGGCCTCGTTGAGGCGCGCGCCCTTGCAGCTCTCGCACAGCGTATAGGCGCGGTAGCGCGAGAGCAGCACGCGCACATGCATCTTGTACGTGCGGCTCTCCATCCACCGGAACCACGCGCGCACGCCCGGGTACACGCGCCCGCCGTCGTAGTCGCCCTCGCCCTGCAACACCCGCTCGCGCTGCTCTGGCGTGAGCTGTCCCCAGGACACGTCCATGGGGATGCGGTGCTGGCGCGCGTAGGCGCCCAGCATCTTGCGCTCCCACTCGGACGTCTTGCCCGACCAGGGGCGGATGGCGCCCTTGGCGAGGCTCAGGTTCGGGTTGGGGATGACCTTGTCCCAGTCGATGCCGATGGTCCTGCCGAAGCCCCGGCACGTGGGGCACGCACCCGTGGGCGACTGGTAGCTGAAGAGGCCGGGCCGGGCCGGCTCGAACTCGCGCGCGCACTTGGGACACACGAGGCCCCGGCGGATGCGCCTCGGCCCCGCCGGCGTGAAGGCCACCGCCTCGCCATGGGACTGGGCCCACGCGGACTCCAGCGCCGCCGTCACCCGCCCGAGCTGCCCCGACGCGAGCTTCACCCGGTCCACCACCACGTACGCCACGCCCGCCGAGTCCGTGGCCTCGCCCGGCTTGAGTGACTCCAGCTCCTTCACCTCGCCGCGCACCATCAGCCGGTGGAAGCCGTCCTTGAGCAGCCGGGCCCGCGCGCCGATGAAGTCCGCGGTGTCCGCGATGCGCACCGGGAAGGTCAGCACCGCCGGGGCGTCGGGCTCGGCGGCGAGCGCGGCCTGGGCGGCCACGCGCGCATCGGTGCGCACCGCCTCCACCCCACACTCGGAGCACACCGGCATCGCTTCCCGGGTGAAGAGCGCCGACAGGTAGGCCTCCACGTCGGCGAGCGTGGCCACGGTGGAGCGCGAGCTCTTCACTGGCGCGCGCCGGTCCACCGCCACTCCGGCGGCCACCGGCTCCAGGGTGTCCATCGGGGGCCGCTCCAGCCGCTCGAGGAACTGACGGGCATAGGGGCTGAAGCTCTCGACGAAGCGGCGCTGCCCCTCGGCGTACAGGGTGTCGAGCGCCAGGCTGGATTTCCCGGAACCCGACACTCCCGTGAGACACACCAGCTCGCCTTCCGCGAGATCCACCGAGAGCGATTGAAGGTTGTGCGTGCGGGCGCCGACGAGGTGTGTCTTGTGCATGGGCGAGCGGTGTTTAACGGCGGAAGTCGGGTCCGCCAAAAGAATCTCTGACATGGGGCTGGGCCTGGTCGCTCGCCCACCACCCCCCCGCGAAAGCCGATAGCATGCCGCCTCCATCCACCTCTCCCGTGAGGCTCCCATGAGTGGACGCATCAACCTGCTGGCCCCCGAGATCCGCGCCAATCCGTACCCCTCCTACGCGGAGCTGCGCCGCCACGCCCCCGTGAGCCAGGTGGATCCCGGTGGAATCTGGGCCGTCTCGCGGCAGGAGGACGTGATGCACATCTTCAAGAACCCCCAGCTCTTCTCCTCCCAGGGCTTCCGCCAGGCCTACCGCCCACCGTGGATCTCCAACTACCCGCTGGCCGACTCGGCGCTCGTGATGGATCCTCCGCGCCACACGCAACTGCGCGCGCTCATCAACCGGGCATTCGGCACCCAGGTCGTCACCCGCATCGAGCCGCGCGTGCGGGAGTTCGCCCAGCGCATCGTCCAGGGGCTGCCCGACGGGCGGGAGGTGAACTTCGTGGAGCACTTCTCGGTGCTCATGCCCATGTACGTGATTGGTGAGCTGCTCGGGCTGTCTCCCGACGTGCAGCCGCGCCTGCTCAGCTGGGTGGAATGGCTCGGCCAGTTCACCGGCGTCGGCCCCGCGGACACCGCGCGCCAGGAGGCCGTGCGCGCCACGGTGAACGAGGCCCGGGGCCACTTCGAGCAGGTGCTGGCCGAGCGCCGGCGCAACCCCGGGGATGATCTCATCAGCGACCTCATCCGCGCGCGCGTCGAGGGCGAGAGCCTGTCGGACACGGACCTGCTCGGCTTCATGTTCCTGCTGCTCGTGGGCGGCATGGAGACGACGATCCACCTGCTGAGCCACTCGGCCCTGAGGATGCAACTGCAGCCGGAGCTGATGACGCAGTTGCGCGCGCAGCCCTCGCTGCTGCCGCGCTTCATCGACGAGGTGCTGCGCCACGAGTCGCCCGCGCATGGCGTGATGCGGCTGACGAGCGAGGAGACGGAGCTGGGCGGGGTGCGGCTGCCCAAGGGCACGCGGCTGCTGATGCTGATGGGCTCGGCCAACCGCGACGAGGCCCAGCATCCGGATCCGGACCGCTTCGACATGAACCGCCCCTCGAGCAACCTGCCCTTCGGGCATGGCATCCACTTCTGCGTCGGCTCCCAACTCGCACGGCTGGAGGCACGGCTGGCCCTGGAGGCGCTGCTCTCCCGCTTCACCCACCTGAGCGCGGGCACCCAGCCCATCCAGTGGAACAGCTCGCTCGTCGTGCGCGGCCCCACGCGGCTGTGCCTCATTCCCCACGAGGGCTGACGCGCACGGACGCCCTCCGGACGCTCGGCAGGCCGGCCCTCGTCAAGCCACCCGACAGCCGCGCTCTGCCCCATCCCGGAAGCGTGGCCATGGTGTAGCCAGGAGGATGCCCCATGCCCGCCGTCGACACCGGCCTGTCCGCCGTCCGGGACGCCGCCACTTCCGCGCTCATCACCCTGGACATGCCGAACCGGCGGGGAGTCGGTTTCGTGGCCACCCCGGGAGGTCAACTCGTCACCAACCTCCACATGGTGGCCGGCTACGAGGAGATCTCTGCGCTGCTCGCCGACGGGCGCCTGCTCCAGGTGGAGCAGGTCATCGCCTTCGACGAGAAGCATGACCTGGCCGTACTCCAGCTCCCCGTGAGCAACCTGCCCGCCCTGCGGCTCGAGTCGGGGGGGATGCTCCCCGTGGAGGGCGATCCCGTCTTCATCCTCCACCCCGCCCCGGGCACTCCGCCCTTCCTCCTGGAGACCCGGGTGCGCTCGGAGCAGGTCCTCGACGAAAGTTTCACCTTCCTCGAACTGGAGGCCATCCTGCCCGAGGACGTCTCGGGCAGCCCGGTGCTGGACGGCACGGGCGCGTGGATTGGCGTGGCCACCTGTGCCTTCGCGGATGGGCGGCCCGTCACCATCGTCATCCCCTCGCGCTACGTCCTGCCGCTGCTGGAGCGCACGGACGTCCTGCCCCTGTCCACCCTCGGTCTCGCCCGGCCCGCGGCCTCGCGCCAGCGGCAGATTCCCACCCACTCCCTGTCCATGCTGGAGGGGTGCGCCCCGGACGTGTTGGAGGAGGTGGCCTACACCCTCCTGCGGGCCATCCAGCTCGGCGCGCCCCTCTACAACCGCGGGGACGCGGCCGCCTGCTACCGCCTGTACGCCCACACCGCCGAGCGCCTCATCCGCGAGCGCCCCGACTGTCCCGGCATCCAGGATGCCCTGCGCCACGGGTTGGAGCGGTGCGCGCGGTCGCAGGGCGCGGACGCGTGCGCCTGGGCCCTGCGGGACACGCTCGACGGCCTGCTGGGCGTCATCGGCCGCTGGCTCCAGGCCCAGTCCGCGCTCGCCTACCGGGCGGCGCCCAAGGCCTATCTGCAATGACTTCCCCCGCGGGGGCGACGCGCCGCGGCAACTTCCGGGCGCGAGTACGCTCGACCCCTCTCCAGGCGAATTCCCTCTCGTGATAGGAACGGAAGGAGCGCGAAGCCAACGCGCCGTCCCCGAGGACGTCACCCCCCCTCGAGAAGGATCGCATGAGGGCCCTGCTGGTTCCATCCGCGAGCATCGATCTGTCGTCCGTGGAGTTGCTGGTGCGCCAGCTCGGGATGACGCCCACCCGGCGCAGTGACGACGAAGCCGCCATCACCGCCTTCCGCCAGTCCCCCTTCCCCCTGGTGCTCATGGGGATGGATGACGAGGGAGACCGCATCGTGCTGGTGCGCGCGCTCCGGGCCTCTCCCAACGGGGCCCAGGCCGCCATCGTGCTGGTGGCCCGCCCCGAGCAGCTCGAGGGGCTCGCGTCGATGATCGACGCCGGGGTGGACGACTTCCTGATGCTGCCCCTGGACGAGACGGCGGCGATGCTCCGGCTGCAACTGGCCGAGCGCCGCCTGGCCGAGCGGCCCGCGCCCCTGCCGGAGAACTTCGAGTTGGATGGGCTGTGCGCGGTGCTGCTGCGCGAGAGCCCCCTGGCCACCTGCATCACCACGCGCGAGGGCAATGCCTTCGTCGAGGTGAACGAGGCCTTCACGCGGCTGTTCGGCTACTCGCGCGAGGAGATGCTCTGGCGCACGGCGCGCGACCTGGACTTGTGGGAGTCACCCATCGAGCAGGAGCGGCTGGCGGCGCGCATGCGCGAGCAGGGCATGGTGCGCGGAGTGGAGTCGCGCGTGCGCACCAAGAGCGGCGAGCTGCGCGACGTGCTCGTCTACGTGGGCATCGCCGAGTACGCGGGCACGCCGCACATCGTGACGCTGTTCCCGGACGTCACCGAGCGCAAGCTGATGCAGGCGCGGCTGCAGCTCGCCGACCGCATGGCGTCGGTGGGCACGCTGGCGGCCGGCGTGGCGCACGAAATCAACAACCCGCTGGCGTACGTGCTGGCCAACCTCGGCTATGCCCATGGCGAGCTGTCGCGGCAGCTCTCGCGGGGAGCACCCGGGGTGCTCCAGCCCGTGAGCACCGCGCTCGGCGAGGCGCTGCATGGAGCCGAGCGGGTACAGACCATCGTCGGCGATCTCAAGACGTTCTCGCGTGAGTCGACCGCCGAGCAGTTCCACGCGGTGAACGTGCGCAAGGTGCTGGACTCCACGCTCAACCTGGCGGCCGCGGAGATCCGCCACCGGGCGAAGCTGGTGAAGAACTACGGGGAGGACGTGCCCCCGATCCACGGCAACGAGTCACGCCTGGGCCAGGTGTTCCTCAACCTGCTGGTCAACGCCGTGCAGTCACTGCCCTCGGATGGGGACGCGGAGCAGCACGAGATCCGCGTCACCACGCGCCTGGACGCGAGCGGCCAGGTGGCGGTGGAGATCGCCGACACCGGAGCGGGCATCGCCCCGGAGCTGATGGGCCGCATCTTCGATCCCTTCTTCACCACCAAGCCACCCGGCGTGGGCACGGGCCTGGGCCTGTCCATCTGCCACAACCTCATCACCGCGATGGGCGGGGAGCTGCACGTGTTCAGCGACCTGGGCCGGGGCACCACCTTCCAGGTGCTGATGCCCTCCTCGCGCGAGCCCATCGTGCCCGCGCTGCTCGAGCCCGTGCCGGAGTACAGCGGAGGGCCGCGGGGCCGCGTGCTGGTCATCGACGACGAGCCCCTGTTGTGCTCGGCGCTCGAGCGGATTCTGCGGCCGCACCACGACGTGGTGTTCACCACGCTGGCGGCCGAGGTGCTGCCCCGGCTGGAGGCCGGCGAGCGCTTCGATCTCATCCTGTGTGACTTGATGATGCCGAGGATGAACGGGATGGACTTCCACGCGGCGCTGCACCGGCTGCGGCCGGAGCTCACCGGCCGGGTCATCTTCCTCACCGGAGGCGCCTTCACCCCGCAGGCCAAGGCCTTCCTGGAGCGGGTGCCCAACCGCCGGGTGGAGAAGCCCTTCAACGCGCGCACGCTGCTGGAGATCACCCGCGAGGTGCTCACCTCCGTGGGGTGAAGCCCCTCAGGACCACTCGGGCGGCGGGACGTTCCACTCCACCCGGTAGAGCGTGAGGGGCTCCTGCTTGCCCTTCACGGGGGTGGGCGGCAGGGGGGTGACGTTCCAGTCGCGCTCGAGCCAGCGCTCGAAGGTCGCCTGGCTCATGACGACTTGTCCCTCGACCGCCACGGAGCACACCCGGCTGGCGACGTTGGTGGCGTCGCCGATGGTGGCGTACTGCAAATACTGCTCGGAGCCGATGTTGCCCGCCGCCACCCGGCCCGTGTTCAACCCCACGTGGATGCTCAACTCGGGCCAGCCCCGCTCGCGCCAGCGCGCGTTCAGTCCCGCCAGGGCCCGCTGCATCTCCACGGCCGCGCGCACCGCCCGCGTCGCGTCATCCGGATGCGCGAAGGGCGCGCCCCACACCGCCATCAGCGCGTCTCCGATGTACTTCTCCAGCGTCCCCTCGTGCCGGAAGACGATCTCCGCCATCACCGGGAAGTAGTCGTTGAGCAGATCCACCACCTGCCGGGGCTCGAGCTCGGAGGAGAGCTTGGTGAAGCCGCTGATGTCCGAGAAGAGCACCGTCACCTCGGTCTCGATCGTCTCCAGCGGGCCGCCCCGGGCCATGCTCAGCTTCTTGAGCGTGGCGGGGGGAAAGAAGCGCGCGTAGGCGTTGCGCATCACGGCCTCTTCCGCCAGCTTCTGCGCCAGGAGCGAGTTGTCCAGCGCGATGGCGGCCTGGTTGGCGAAGGCGGTGAGGAACTCGAGATCCTCCTGGCTGAAGCCGTCGGCGCGCGACAGGTTGTCCACGTACAACACGCCCAGCACCTCGTCGCGGGGCTTGAGCGGGGCGCACATGGACGCGCGGATGGACTGCAACACCACAGAAGCGGCGTCGTTGAGCCGGGGATCCATCCACGCGTCCGAGAAGAGCGCCGCCACGCTGTGGGTGCGCACATAGTCGACGATGCGCTGGCTGTAGAACGCCCCCTCGGGGGCCTCGCCCGTGGACACCCGCGCCACCCGCGGACGCAGCGCTCCGGTGGAGGGATCCACCAGCAGGATGGCCACCCGGTCCACCTCCATGATCTGGAAGACCAGGTCCAGGATGCGCTCGAGCAGCGTCTCGATCTGCCCGGGCGAGGACAGCAACTGGCTCACCTTGAGCAACACCTGGAGCTTCTCGTTGGCCCGATTCTCGTGCGACGCGCGCTTCACCCGGAGCGCCGAGCCCGACGAGGACTCGGGGACACGCTCGAGCAGCTCGTCCATGGCCGCGGGGGAGAAGCGGGTGTTGAGCGGCTGCACCTGCGTGGGCGCCAGCGGCTCGCTCGCCACCGGGGACACCAGCGTGAACCGCACCTCGCCACACCGGAAGGACTCCCCCGCCTTCAACTCCCGGGGCGTGAACTTCTCCAGACGCACCTCGTCCACCAACGTCCCGTTCTTGCTGTCCAGGTCCGTCAGCAGCACGCGCTCCGCCTCGCGCACGAGCAACGCGTGCCGCCGCGACAGGCTCATGTGCAGCACACACAGGCTGCTCTCCTGCGTGCGGCCAATGGTCGTGGTGCCCTCGGGCAGGTCGACGACCCGCTCGTCCAACAGTCCTGGGTTCACGATGAGCTGCATGATGGGTGCGACAGCTTAACACCGGGGTGCTCCCCACCCGACAAGTGCGCGCGCCCCCCCTGGTCTGGTCCACCCGCTCCAGGCAAGATGAATGCCCCAGGTGGACGAATCCGTCCCACGCCCACGTCCCGGACCGCGCACCGCCATGTCCTACACGGAACTCCTCTCGAAGGTTCCCCTCTTTTCCTCCCTGGAGCCGGGTGACCTGGAGCAGCTCTCCGCCCGGCTCCGACCCCGACGGCTGGGCGCCGGGGAGGTCCTCTTCCACCGGGGGGACATGGGCACGGACCTGTACGTCATCCTCGAGGGCGAGGTGACCATCCGCCTGAGCGCGGCGGACGGCAAGGAGGTCTCCCTGGCGCTGTTGGGCCGGGGGGATGCCTTCGGGGAGCTGGCCCTGCTCGACGACGCCCCCCGCTCCACGGACGCCGTGGCGCGCAAGGACACGGAGTTGTTGAGCCTCCAACGAGAGGCCTTCCGGCAGTTCCTCCAGGAGCGGCCCCAGGTGATGCCCAAGCTGCTGGCCGAGCTGAGCCAGTTGGTGCGGCGGGTCACCCGGGCGGTGCACGACGCGAACTTCCTGGATGCGCGGGCCCGGCTGGCGCGCGTGCTGTTGGACCTGGCCCAGAGCCGGGGCAGGCCCGGCGCCCAGGGGGTGGCCATCTCCTCCCGGCTGACCCAGAGCGAGCTGGCCAACCTGTGCGGCCTCACGCGCGAGAGCACCAACCGATGGTTGCGCTTCTACGCGCGCGAGGGGCTGCTCACCTACGAGGACGGCGTCATCACCCTGTTGGATCCCGAGGACCTGAGCCTCAACGCCGACTGAGCCCGGGGCCCTGGGCTCAGCGCGAGTAGTGCTGGCGCAGCACGGAGATCATCGCCGCCACGTCCGCCGCGGCGGCCATCTCACGGATGGAGTGCATGGAGAGCATGGGGCTGCCCACGTCCACGGTGCGGATGCCCAGCTCGCCCGCGGAGATGGGGCCGATGGTGCTGCCACAGCCCAGGTCCGTGCGCGTGACGAAGTTCTGCGGCACCACCCCCGCCTCCCGGCAGCACAGCGCGAACCAGGCCCACGTCTCGCCGTCGGTGGCGTAGGACTGGTTGACGTTGGACTTGATGACGGGCCCCCCGCCCAGCAGTGGCTGGTGCTTGGGCTCGTGCATGGACGCGTAGTTGGGGTGCACCGCGTGCGCCATGTCCGCCGATACCAGGAAGGAGTGGCGCATGGCGCGGTGGAACGCGTCCCGCCGTCCATCCGAGTGCGCGTGGGTCATCCGCTCGAGCAGATCCTTCAAGAAGGGGGACGCGGCGCCCTGGGCGCTCACGCTGCCGCACTCCTCGTGATCATAGAGGACGACGCCCCGGGTGGCCGCCCCCGGTGACTCCAGGGCGAGCAGCGCGGACAGGCCCGCGTGGCTGCTGGCCAGGTTGTCCAGGCGCGGCGCATGGAGGAACTCGCCGAACGCGCCCGAGCGGGTGGAGGGCTGCGTGTCGTAGAGGCACAGGTCATAGCCGAGGAGGTCCCCCGCGCTGGCCTGGACGGAGTGGCGCGCCAGCTCCTCGACGAGCAGCGCCTTCAAGTCCACCGCCCCCGAGCGCTCCAGGGCGAGCACCGGCACCAGGTGCTCCTGGGCGTTGAGCTTGAGGCCGTCGGTGTTGACGGTGCGGTTGAGGTGGATGGCGAGGTTGGGGATGCGCAGGAGCGGACGGCGGAAGTCCACCAGGTGGTGCGCGAGCTTGCCGTCCCTGGCCGTCACCACGCGGCCGGCGAGCGACAAGTCCCGATCCATCCACGTGCTGAAGAGCACGCCGCCATACACCTCCACGCCGAGCTGGTGGTAGCCGGCGCGTCCCGCCTGGGGCTGGGGCTTGACGCGCAGGTTGGGCGAGTCGGTGTGGGCCCCCACGAGGCGGAAGCCCGCGCGATCCACGGGCGTGTGGCCCAGGTGGAAGGCGGCGATGCTGGTATCGCCCCGGGTGACGAAGAACTTGTCACCGGGCTTCAAGTCCCAGGGCTCGCGCTCGTCCAGGGCCCGGTAGCCCTGGGCGGTGAGGCGGCGGCTCGCCTCGGCCACGGCGTGGTAGGGCGTGGGCGAGGCATCGATGAAGGCCAGCAGATCCTGGGCGGCGGCGTCGGAAGCGGAAGCGGAAGCGGTCATCCCCTCCAGGCTAGCGCCCCGGCTGGCCCCCGCCAGGGGAAACGCGGGGCCCGCGCCCGGGAGTGGTTACCTGCCCGACGAGGTGGCGCGCGCGTCCCCCGCTGGCTCCGTTCCCCGGAACACGGCCGGAGTCGAGGCGGAGACCTCGCCCACATAGAAGATGCCGTGGTAGCCCTGGGCATTGAGGCCACCGAAGAGCTGGACGAAGTAGCGGTCTCCATTGTCCTGGCCGCGGGCGGGCTTCACGCCGCAGTCCAGCTTCTGCTCCGGCCCCACGGCGCAGATCCACGCCGTGCCGCTCTTGTAGGCCACGTCCAGCGAGTACACGTCACGCCGCTCCCGCGCCACGCGCAGCCCCATGGGCTGGTAGTCCCGGTTCCAGGGCAGACCCTGGATCTGGCGGGGGTGCAGGTTGCCACTCACCACCAGCAGCGCCCGCCCGGGTGACACGGCGGCCACCTCCAGCACCGTCCGGGCCATGGCCTCCTCGCGCGCCTCACCCTGCGAGGGTGGGTGGTCATACGCGAAGAGACGCACGTCCAGCCCCTGGGCGCGCAGCTTGCGCAGGGCCTCGAGGAGGTAGGCCACGGCCTCGCTGTTGCGGCCATCCGGGTAGGGGCTGCGCCAGAAGGGGCTCTCCATCAGCCTGCTCCAGTCCTCCTCCCCTCCCTCGCTGGCGAGGAACGTCTCCAGCCGCGCCTGGTTGCCGGCGGGCACCTCCACCCCCACCGTCACGGGGATGCCCTGGGTGGCCACCTGGCACGCGCTCTGGGCGACGAAGTGGGGCACCTCCTTCGTGCCATGCACCTCGCCCAGCAGCACCACGTGGCCGGCCCGTGCCAGCCGGCCCAGTCCGAGGATGGGGACGCCACACTCCACCATCGCGTCCTTCATCACCTCCACGTCGGGGCTGGCACTGGACGTCTTCTTCTCGCGAGCGATCACCGGGGAGATCTTCCGGAAGACCTTCCACTCCAGGACCAGGTCGCGCGCGCTCTGCTGGGACTCGCCCACGAGCACGACGGCTTCATCCGACTGCTGCTGCGCCAGCATGGCGGCCATGGGGCTGCCAATGCCCGAGGGGTTGTCATTGGTCCGCCCGTCCACGACCCAGAGCAGCTCGCTGCCCGGCGCCTTCAGGGCCTTGTTGACGCTGCGCGATTCGCGGGTGATGACGAGCTTGCAACGGTGGGGCCCCTCGGGCCGCGCGGTGACCAGATAACGGTGCCAGTAGGCCGACACCCGCGAGCCCGCGAACTCCTCGCGCCACTCCGTCTCCAGCGAGGCCCCGCCCGGCACCTCCCGGAAGGCGAACCCGTTGGCCCGGAAGTACGCACGCACCTGGGGCCACACCTCGTCGATGGGCTGCGCGTAGATGGCCTCCTCGTCGGGGGCGAAGTCCACGAAGCGCGACGTACACCCCGACACCACCACGAGCAGCAACCACCAGCCCCAAGCGCTTCGTCTCATGTCAGGACGTCCTCCCGGCATGCCGGAAGGCCCGGCACACGTCCCCGCCAGTATGCCCTGGTGGAGACGAGGCCGGTATGGCCCCCCGGGAGGAGGACTAGCGCTGGTGCTTGAGACGCGAGCGCTCCCGGTTGCGCAGCCAGAAGCCCGACTGGACGGGCCAGTCCGTGAAGTCGAGCGGATCCGCCCCCAACGAGCGCCGGGCCCGCTGGGCCCACTGGGAGTCGGCGAGCGCCTCGCGGGCCAGCGCCACGAGGTCCGCCCTGCCCTCCGCCACGATCGCCTCCGCCTGCGCCGGCTCGGTGATGGCCCCCACCGCCATGGAGGCCAGACCCGTCTCCTGACGCACACGCTCGGCGTAGGCCACCTGGTAGCCCGGGCCCACCGGGCCGTTGTAGCGGTTGGCGATCCCCGCCGACGAACAGTCGAGCACGTCGACGCCCCGGGCCTCGAGCTCCCGGGCGAAGACCACCGTGTCATCGAGCGTCCAGCCCCCCTCCACGCCGTCGATCGCGGACACCCGGACGAAGACGGGCTTGTCCTGGGGCCACACCGCGCGGACGATCTCCACGAGCTCGAGCGGGAAGCGCATCCGGTTCTCCCGGCTGCCGCCGTAGCGGTCCGTGCGCTGGTTGGAGATGGGCGAGAGGAACTCGTTGAGCAGGTAGCCATGCGCGAAGTGCAGCTCGACGATGTCGAAGCCCGCCCGCAGGGCGCGCTGCGCGGCGGAGCGCCAGGCTCCACGCAAGCGTTCGAGCCCCTGCTCCGTCAGCGCCTCGGGCACGTGCCAGCCCTCGGCGTGGGGCAGGGCACTGGGGGCCACCGTCCGCCAGGGTCCTTCCTTCTCCCCGCGCGCCGCCACGTCGGCCTGGGTCAGGGGACCATCCCCCTGCCAGGGGCGCTGCGCCGAGGCCTTGCGCCCCGCGTGGGCGAGCTGGATCGCGGGCACCGCGCCCTGGGCCTTGAGCAGGGCCGCGACGCGGGTGAGCGCCGCCTCCTGCTCGTCGTTCCACAGGCCCACGTCGCCGTGGGTGATGCGGCCCTCGGGCGAGACACCCGTGGCCTCCACGAACACGATGCCAAACCCGCCCAGCGCGAAGCGGCCCAGGTGGCTGAGGTGGTAGTCGCTCGCGACTCCGTCCACCGCCGAGTACTGGCACATGGGCGAGACCACGGTGCGGTTGCGGGCCTGGACTCCGCGCAAGGTGATGGGCTCGAAGAGTTTCGACATGGAAGAAGCGCTCCCCACGGCACGCCAGGGGCGGCCGGGTCTCGAGAAGGTAGGACCCGTGACGGATGCGCGAGGCGAGCAGGGGTTTCGAGCCACGCGCCCCCGCCCCCATCCCGGAGACGAGCCACTCGCGCGAAGACGAGACGGCGGCCGGCTTCCCCTCCGATGGAGCGGCCTTCGGCACGCGCGTTGCTCAACGCCCGGCACGCGGAGGGAGGGCGGGATGGAACGGCGGGCGGTGTTGGCGGCGGTGGGGCGGGAGGGCTCCGTGGGGGAGGGGTCGGTGAGGGACAGGCCCGGGGAGGCGGATGATACCCGGGAGCGTCTCTTCCGGTTGGGGGCGTCGGCCCTCACCGACCCGGAACTCCTGGGCGTGTTGTTGGGAGGGGGAGCGCGCATGCGAGCGCTGGCCGAGACACTGCTCGCCACGAAGGGGGGACTCAAGGCGCTGGTGCAGCAGGAGCCGCGGGAGCTGAGCGCGCGGCCCGGAATGGGCGCGACGCGCACGGCCCAGGTGCTGGCGGCACTGGAGTGGGGACGCCGGGCACAACGTGCCTCCGAGCGCCGGCCGCGCCTGCGCACCCCGAGGGAGATCTCCACGTACCTGGCGCCGCACCTGAGCGCGCTGCGGCGCGAGGTCTTCCACGTGCTGTGCTTCAACGCGCGCAACGTGCTGCTGCTGGACGCCCGGGTGGCCGAGGGCACCATCAACGCGTGCATGGTGGACCCGCGCGAGGTGTTCGCCGCGGCCATCACCTCGCGCGCCACGGCCATCGTGCTGGCGCACAACCATCCCTCGGGTGACCCGGAACCCTCCGGGCAGGACCTGAGCCTCACCGCCCAGCTCATCGAGGCGGGCCGGGTGCTGGGCATCAAGGTGTTGGACCACGTGGTGATTGGGGATGGGAGCTACAGCTCGCTGGTGGAGCGGGGGGAGCTGCCACGGATGTGCGGGGAGAAGACGTCATGGGGCATGGCGGGAGAGCGTGGATGAGGCTCATGGGAGTGATGAGTGGGGTGGCGTGTGGCACGCCGGAAGGGGCGGTCCAGGTGGAGGTGTTGGAGGACGAGGTGGCGCAGGTCGTCCCGGTGGGGGGCGGCGAGGCGCGGGTGGTGCCGCGCGCCACGCTGCCCCGGGACGTGCGGGAAGGAGACGTGGTGCGCGAGGGCCACGTGGACAGGGAAGTGGGAGCCCGGCTCGCGCGGGAGGTAGCCGAGTGGCGGGCCCGTCTGGCCGTCAGCGTACCTGACGGGCTGGACCTGGACTCAGGAGCCCCTGAGTCGTTGACGGGGCGGAAGGAATATTGAAGATGCGACGGATGCCGGTGGACCTGCCCCATTTCGAGCAAGCCCAGGAGGGATTGGTCCGCCATTTCGGGCTGGCCGAGTTCCGCCCGGGGCAGGCGCAGGTCATCAGCTCCGTGCTCAGCGGGCGCAACACGGTGGTGGTGATGCCCACGGGGGCGGGCAAGAGCCTGTGCTACCAGCTCCCGGCGATGCTGCTGCCCGGGGTGACGCTCGTCATCTCCCCGCTCATCGCGCTGATGAAGGATCAGGTGGAGCAGCTCACCGCGCGAGGCATCCCCGCCACGTTCATCAACTCGTCGCTGTCGGACATGGACCGGGCCGACCGCATCCGGCGCCTGCGCGCGGGCGAGTACAAGCTCGTCTACGTGGCGCCCGAGCGCTTTCGCAGCCCGAGCTTCCTGGACGCGCTGGCCCAGGTGGGCGTGGACTTGCTCGCGGTGGACGAGGCGCACTGCATCTCGCAGTGGGGCCATGACTTCCGGCCGGACTATGCGCAGTTGGGCCAGGTGCGCAAGCGCCTGCGGCCGCCGCGCACGGTGGCGCTCACGGCCACGGCCACGCCGGAGGTGCGCGACGACATCGTGCGCTCGTTGTTGATGAAGGACCCCCAGGTGTTCGCCGAGGGCTTCGACCGGCCCAACCTCTTCCTGGAGGTGTTCGACGTCGGCGGGGACGAGGACAAGCGCCGGGCGTGCGCGGGGCTGGCGAAGCTGGGGGGCAGCGGCATCATCTACTGCTCCACGCGCAAGTCGGCGGAGAACACGCACTCGGCGCTGTGCGAGCGGGGAGTGAACGCCATCCTCTACCACGCGGGCATGGACGACGACGCGCGGCGCCGGGCGCAGGACGAGTTCATGTCCGGCAAGGACGCGGTGGCGGTGGCCACCAACGCCTTCGGCATGGGCATCGACAAGCCGGACATCCGCTTCGTGGCGCACGCGAACATCCCCAAGGCGGTGGAGGCGTACTACCAGGAGATCGGCCGCGCGGGCCGGGACCGGGGCCCCGCCTTCGCCGCGCTGCTCTTCAACCACGCGGACGTGTACACGCAGGAGCGGCTCATCCAGGGCAACCACCCCTCGGAGGCCGTCATCTCCGATTTGTGGAACGTGCTGCGCGAGGTGCCCGAGTACGACAAGGGCCAGCACGTGCTGGCGGCGCAGACGGGGGCGAGCGAGTTCGAGATCTCCGCCGCGCTGCGCATCCTGGAGCGCGAGGGCAAGGTGGAGCGCGGCAGCCGGGGCGAGGGCGAGTACGGGATTACGCTCACGGACAAGGCGCCCACGACCCAACCGCATGCGCCAGACGCGCGGCGGCTGCTCGCCTCGTTCCTGGAGACGTTTCCCGTGGGGCGCTCGGCCACCACGCAACTGCCCATCCTCGCGCGGCGCACGGGCCTGTCCTCGGAGGACATCCAGCACGCGCTCAAGCTGCTGGAGCGCGCGGGGGCGGTGAAGGTGCGCCGGCCCTTCTCCGGGCGGACCATCCGCGCGCTGGAGCAGGTGCCGTTTCGCGAGCTGGGGGTGGACCTGAGCAAGGTGCGCGAGCAGGAGCGGCGCTCGCTCATGCACCTCAAGCAGATGACGGACTACGCGTACACCAAGCGGTGCCGCCGTGCCTTCATCCTCAACTACTTCGGGCAGCAGGACGTGGACGCCACGTGCGGCAACTGTGATCGGTGCGCGGGCAGCCGGCTGCAGCGGCTGGAGGGGATGGCGCGTTCGTCCACCGCGCCCCGGGCCACGCCGACGCTCGCGCCGGGCCGGCCCGAGGGCTACAGCGAGCTGGCCGCCACGGAGCTGAGGCGCTGGCGCAAGGAGCTCGCGAAAGACTTGCAGGTGCCCCCCTTCATCATCTTCAACGACGAGACGCTGCGCGGACTCGCCGCGGCGCTGCCCATCGAGCGCGAGGCGTTCCTCGCGGTGAAGGGCACGGGGGAGAGCCGCTGGGAGCGCTTCGGCGTCAAGGTGGTGGAGATCTGCCTGATGGCGCGGGCCGCGGGCCACGAGCCCATCGCCGTGGCCCCTACCCCGCCCCGCGTCCGCAAGGGCTCGCGGAGTTCGCGCTCCTGACAAAGGTGGCGTTCTGAGCCCGAACGTGGAGGCGGCGGGAAGTGAACCCGCCGCTCGGAGCATCCGGAAAGAGCGCTCCTATTCGGTTGCACGCGGTTGCCATGGGGGGGTGCTGACGCACGGGTTTGCACGGGTGCGCTGCGAGCGTTGCAAGCATTGGTCAGCTCTGGAGCGCCTCCGCCACCGGCCGGATGACGTCAGTGGCATCGTCCACTGCCGCAAGCGCCTCGTAGAGCGCCTCGTGGAGCTGTCCGGAGTCCTCGGAGAGGGCGAACCCGAGAGCGGAAGCTGCGCGAGCCTTAGAGAAGAGCCGGAGTACCTCCGGCCTCTTTGCTTCATCGTCTTCCTCATCCAGGCGGAGGTACTCGTCATCGAGCCGGGCAGCGAGGCTCTCGATCTTCCGGAGCAGATCGCGCTCCACCTCCCCCCCCTGGCGGAGGTGCTCGAGTGCGGCGACAACCTCTTCACCTTCAAGACCCACCCGCGAGGCTACAAGCGTACAGGCAACCCGCGTGGCCTTGCGTCGGTGCTCGGGTGTCGCGTGCCTGAAGCTCTCGGCCAGGTCGGGAGAGATCGAATCCAAGCGGAACATGATCACGGCACCTTCAACGGCGTCACGGGGACCGCTCCGGCGCCCTCGATGGCAGCCGCGCAGGAGGGACAGATGGGACGAGTCGCGCCGACCTCGAGGAGGCGCAATCCGTTCTGCTGAGTGAAGTTCACGATGTCGGCCTCCGCGTGACCAAGGCCCGGAGCAAGCGTCTCTCCTGGCTTCAGGAGCACACCCGGCCGCAGGTAGCCACGCGGCTCGCTCGTGCCGATCAGCATACGCTGTGCTCCGCTGGCGTCCTCAGCCAATCCCACGCCCATCGTGATACGCCCCTGCTGAGCGGAAGGGAGCGCGGCCCGCAGCTCTGCCACTCTGGCGGTCGTTCCTCCTGCATCTGTGGCCCCCGCGCGTACCTCGGCTCCGGCTGCGCTGGCTTCTGCCCGCTCCAGCACACTGCCCATCATCAGGATGCTCAAGACCGAGGCGAGAACGGCGTTCTGCACCCCTTTGAGTCTGGCGGCGCGCTCGAAGCTTTGTGCGAGCACGTGGCGCAGCCTCATGCCGCCCGCTTCGCGGGAGGGAATCAACTCATCGAGGAAGCTCCAGCGCACGGTGCAGGAGGGCAGAGAGGTACACACCAGGCCCAGGGCCTGGTCCGCCAGGGGCCCACCCGTGGCGGCCACCTGAGTCTCCAGTTGGCCGAAGAGAGTCCGGGCACGCGAGTCCCCCCGTTGAGCGTCCGCGTACACCTGCTCGAGGTGAGCGGAACGGTGCACCAGCAGCACGTCGGAGCCCTTGGCCCGCAGCCGCCCCCGCTCGTCACAGTACAGGGAGTAGTCGAAGGGAGGAGCCACATCCTGGCGCAGTTGCTCGAGTGTTACCGCCTCGTCCTCATCGCAACTGCTGCCTGCGAGCACCAGGCTGAGTCCCGCCAGCACCAGGAGTCGTAGCCATGAATGCATGGCGTATTCTTGCACTTGCCCGCGCGAAGCCTCAATGCCGCTGTGGCAGCGAAGGTGTCCAGCGAAGGTGTCAAAGGACTCGTTCCGACCTCTCGTCTCCTACGAATCGTCCGACACCTTCTCCGGGCCTTCTCCGGCCGCTTCGCGTCTCACTCCTTCGTTGACGGGTTTGTCCGGAGACGGCAGGTTGCCCACGAAACGACGTCGCGGCGTGGAGACCTTACTTGCCGGACGCGGGCGCGGCCTCCGCCGGTGCTTGTTGGGCGGCCGGATTGCTCGGACGGAAGATGCAGGCGACGGCGCCGTCGGTCAAAACGACCTGGTAACGCAGGTCACAGTTGAGGCCCGCGAACAGCACGGGGAGCTGCTGGTTTCCCCAGCTGTTGGGCAAGAAGACGATTTTCTGGCCCGGTTTGCAGTTGTCCACCTGTCGCAAGTTCTTGGTTTCGCAGATGACGTCCTGCGCGATGTCGGTCGCGGCCACGCCTGGTGCCGCGGGCGTCTGCGCATTGGCGCCAGCCTGCTGGCAGCCCGCCAGCGCAGCGGTGGCGACCACTGCCGAAATGACCTTCATGCGGATGTTCGAGTTCATGTTTTCCCCTTGAGGAAGCCGACTCCATCACAGAAACCGGCTCCATCGGCTCCCAGTCCCAAGGTGTCTCCTGGGAAGGTGTCAAAGGACTCGTTCCAACATCTCGTCTCCTGTCGGGTAGACCGGGGC